>DAOVUK010000133.1 GCA_030632625.1 Gammaproteobacteria bacterium | reverse complement strand
CCTAAAATGTGGTTTCCGTAAAGGTGACCGTGCGCCAATGGCTTATGTTGAATTGGTTGATCGTCCTATCATTGAAGATGAAGACGAAGATGATATTGAAGAAATTGATGAATAAATAAGTTTCACTGACTTATTTAGCTTGGGAAAGCTTCAGCTTTCCTATAAAAAAACCGGGCTTGCCCGGTTTTTTTATGCCTTGATTTCAACTGATCCCACGTTCACGTAGAGACGTTGCATGCAACGTCTCTACAATCAGTGCCGTAGGACTGTTTTATGATTTATTTAGGTTTAAGATATGGTTTTAGATATGCCCCGGTATAGGACTTTTTATTCTTAACCAGCTTTTCCGGTGTCGTACAGTCAATCACCGTACCTCCTTTATTACCACCTTCCGGCCCCATATCAATTATCCAGTCTGCTGTTTTGATGACATCCAGATTGTGTTCGATGATAACCACAGTATTACCGTGATCCCGGAGCTTAAAAAGCACCTGAAGGAGCTGTTTGATATCATAAAAATGTAGTCCGGTGGTAGGTTCATCCAATATGTAGAGGGTTTTTCCTGTATCCCGCTTAGATAATTCCTTAGATAATTTGACTCGTTGTGCTTCACCACCTGAAAGAGTGGTGGCACTCTGTCCTAATTTGATATAGGTGAGACCAACATCCAATAATGTCTGTAATTTGCGTTTTAAGGCTGGTATCGCACTAAAGAATTCATGCGCATCTTCGATAGTCATATCCAGGATCTGGTAGATGTTTTTTCCTTTGTATTTGATTTCCAGGGTTTCACGGTTATAACGTTTTCCATGGCAAACATCACAGGGGACATAAATGTCCGGCAGAAAATGCATTTCTACTTTAATGACCCCGTCTCCCTGACAGGCTTCACAGCGACCGCCTTTGACATTGAAGCTGAAACGGCCGGGTGTGTAACCTCGGGAGCGTGCTTCATTGGTTGCGGTAAACAGATCACGGATCGAAGTAAACAAGCCTGTATAGGTGGCAGGATTAGAACGTGGTGTGCGGCCAATAGGACTCTGGTTGATATCAATGACCTTGTCAAAATGCTCGATACCTTCTATGGACTTGAAGGGGGCTGGATTGGTATTGGCCCGGTTTAATTTTGCTGCAGAATATTCATACAGGCTGTCATTAATTAATGTCGATTTTCCTGAGCCGGAGACGCCGGTGACCACGGTTAATAAGCCAACAGGAATGGTGACATCGACATTTTTAAGATTATTGCCTGATGCCCCGAAAATTTTTAACAGTCGTTTTTCATCCAACGCAGTCCTTTGTTTGGGAACAATGATGCCATCGGTACCGTTTAAGAATTGTGCGGTAATTGACTGTTTATTTTTTAAAATGTCTTTAAGTGTACCCTGAGCTATTATCTGCCCGCCATGAATACCGGCACCGGGGCCAATATCGATGATATGATCAGCAGCGCGGATGGCATCCTCATCGTGTTCTACGACAATAACGGTATTACCCAGGTCACGTAAATAAATAAGGGTATTTAATAATCGTTGATTATCTCTCTGATGCAGTCCGATGGAAGGTTCATCAAGTATATACATCACACCGACCAGGCCTGCACCGATTTGACTGGCCAGTCGAATACGTTGTGCTTCTCCACCTGATAGTGTTTCAGCTCTGCGATCCAGGCTAAGGTATTCAAGTCCGACATTGACCAGAAAATTCAGTCTCTGGGAAATTTCGATGACAATTTTTTTGGCAATTTCACCTCGTTTCCCATCAAGTGAAAGGCTATCAAAAAATGCCTGTGTTTCACCGATGGAAAGTGCTGTGACTTCAGGCAGAGTTTTGCCTTGAATAAAAACATGACGGGCAGCAATGTTTAATCGACTGCCCTGACATTCCGGGCAGGACTGAATGGTCTGGTATTTACTTAATTCTTCACGAACGACATTAGAATCGGTTTCATGATAGCGTCGCTGCATATTGTGAATGACCCCTTCAAAGGGGCCGTTGCGAGTGGTTTTTCTGCCCTTATCATTCACGTAGACAAAGTTTATTGCTGCACCATTATTGCCATATAAGATCATTTTCTGGATCTTTTTCGGCAAATCCTCATAAGCGGCTTCAATATCAAATTTATAATGTCTCGCCAGAGACGTCAGCATCTGAAAATAATAAGCATTACGGCGATCCCAGCCGCGAATAGCGCCGCTGGTCAGTGATAATTTGCTGTCATGAACCACTTTTGAGGGATCAAAAAACTGTTTCACGCCCAGACCATCACAGCTGGGACAGGCACCTGCCGGATTATTAAAAGAAAATAATCGCGGTTCCAGCTCGGTCAGACTATAGCCGCATTCAGAACAGGCAAATTTTGCTGAAAAGCTGAGCTCATCTTTTTCAGCATCATCCATATAGCTGATCCGGGCAATGCCATTGGACAGATCCAGTGCGGTTTCAAAGGAATCAGCAAGACGTTGTTGCAGATCAGCACGTACCTTAAATCGATCAACAACCACTTCAATGGTATGTTTTTTATGTAATTCCAGATCCGGAGCATCGTCGAGTTCATAAATTTGACCGTCGATTCTGGCCCGAATATAACCCTGAGCTTTGAGTTCATCAAAGAGCACATGGTGCTCACCTTTTCTGGACTGGACGACCGGGGCGAGCAGCATTAATTTACTGCCCTCAGGCAGGGCCAGAGTCCGGTCAACCATTTGACTGACAGTTTGAGCATCCAGTGTGGTGTGGTGTTCAGGACAGCGAGGCGTCCCCGCGCGGGCAAACAGCAGTCGTAAGTAATCATATATTTCGGTGACTGTGCCCACAGTTGAACGCGGGTTGTGGGAAGTCGATTTCTGTTCTATGGAAATTGCCGGGGAAAGACCTTCGATATGATCGATGTCCGGTTTTTCCATCATAGAAAGAAATTGTCTGGCATAACTGGATAAGGACTCAACGTAACGTCGCTGGCCCTCAGCATAAATCGTATCAAAAGCCAGAGATGATTTACCTGATCCGGACAGGCCGGTGATGACAATCAGTTTATCTCTTGGCAGTTCAATATCAAAATTTTTTAAGTTGTGGGTGCGTACGCCCTGAATTTTAATCGTGTCCATACTCTGTCTCAAAAGAAAAATGTAACAAGCCTGAGCAAAAACTGATAATATACTGTCTTTCGCATCGAAAGAACACCACCAAAAGAGAATGATATTCAGAAAATTATTATGATCAAAAGAACTGCATAAATAAATTGTATTGTAAATGAAAGAAAACGCGATAGATAAACTTAGTCCAATTGAAAAACGTGCGGCTGCCTCTTTAGCCAGTATCTATTCTCTGCGAATGCTCGGCCTGTTTATGATTTTTCCAGTATTTTCACTCTATGGACAGGAACTTGAAGGCAACACGCCTTTATTAATCGGTCTTGCTATTGGTGCTTATGGCCTGACACAGGCGATTTTCCAGATTCCCTTCGGCATGCTCTCTGATAAAATCGGACGTAAACCGGTTATCGTTGCCGGTATGCTTATTTTTGCCCTGGGCAGTGTCATCGCGGCCATGGCAGATTCAATTTATGGCGTAATTTTCGGTCGCATCATCCAGGGCAGTGGTGCAGTTGCCGCTGCAGTGATGGCTCTGGCAGCCGATCTGACCCGTGAAGAGCATCGCCTTAAAATTATGGCGACTATCGGTATGAGCATTGGCTTTGCTTTTGCAGTTGCCATGGTAGCCGGTTCGGTACTGAATGAAATGATTGGCGTGGATGGCATATTCTGGCTGACAGCGGTTTTTGCATTAATGGGCGTTGGCGTGACTTTGTTCTGGGTGCCGGATGCACCCAATACGTTTCATCGGGAAACTGAACCGGTGCCTGAGCAGTTTAAGAGCATTTTAGCTGATCACCAGTTGTTACGTCTTGATATCGGCATCCTGATCTTACATATGGTACTGACGGCAACATTTCTGGTCATTCCACTGGCATTAGTGAATGAACAGCATATCAATCTGCCTTCTTCGGAGCATTGGAAAATATATCTTCCAGTGATGATTCTGGCCATGGCTCTGATGGTTCCATTTATTATTATTGCTGAAAGTAAACGTCGTATGAAAGAAGTGTTTGTCGGTGCGATTGTTGTCGTTGCACTGGCAGAGCTCGGTTTTTGGGCTTTTAATGATTCACTTTATGCCCTGGCATTTTTTATTCTGGTCTTTTTTGCTGCCTTTAATGTGCTTGAAGCATCTTTACCATCACTGGTGGCCAAAATGTCACCAACCGAGGCCAAGGGTACTGCTATGGGCGTTTATAGTACCAGTCAGTTTCTGGGCGCGTTCTTAGGCGGAATAATTGGTGGAAATCTGCTGGGTTTATATGGTATAAATGGAGTTTTCCTGTTTGCCATGTTTGCTATGCTGTTCTGGTGTCTTATTGCGCTGACAATGAAAAGTCCCCGTTACCTGAGTACTTATGTAGTCAGGCTGACTACGGTCAGGGCAGAAGATATTTCGAAAGTGACAGCAGGCTTGACCCGTATCTGCGGCGTTGCAGAAGCGGTGGTAATTCCAGAAGATGGTGCGGCCTATTTAAAGGTTGAATTACACGCTTTGGATAAAACAGAATTAAAAGAATTTTCACAAAGATATTCACAAGAGGATGAATAATGGCTGGCATAAATAAGGTAATTTTAGTTGGCAATCTGGGCAAAGATCCGGATGTCAGATATACCCCGGATGGTAAAGCGATCACCAATATTACACTGGCGACTTCAGAAACATGGAAAGATAAAAATACCGGTCAGAAACAGGAAAAAACCGAATGGCACCGTGTGGTCTTTTTTGGCGGCCTTGCAACCGTAGCAGGTGAATACCTGAAAAAAGGCTCAAAAGTCTATATTGAAGGCAAATTACAAACCAGAAAATGGCAGGATCAGAGTGGTCAGGATCGCTGGACTACGGAGATTGTTGTTGATTTCGGCGGTACCATGCAAATGCTGGATAGCCGCACAGGCGGTGATACCGCCTTTGGCCAGCAGGGTGGAGGCAACCAGAATTTTCAGCAAAATCAAGCCCCTAATCAGCCAGCACCACAGCAGCCACCGCAACAGAATTTTCAGCAGAACCAGGCACCACAGCAGCCTTCCCAACAGCCGCAATCTGCTCCAGCAAGCAAGCCTTTCGAGGACGAATTTGATGATGATATTCCATTTTGACGGACACCTAATACATCAAGTGTAAAGTTTTACCTCAAAGCCCTCTAATAGAGGGTTTTGAGGTTTTTATCTCTGAAAAAAATGAAAAATGTTGTGGTGGATAATTGTTTAAACCATGCTTGTTAGTAATATGCTAAAATTAGCTACTGTTGTGAACCATCTGTATGTTGAAAAATGAAACATCTGATATCAATAAGAGATGAAAGTTTATGCCAAGTTGCTGGATTATTGCTGGACCAAATGGTGCCGGTAAAACCACTTTTGCACTTGATTACCTGCCCAAGGTGGCGAAATGTACTCATTTTATCAATGCAGATTTGATTGCTGCTGGTTTGTCTCCACTGGCACCAGAGAGTGAGCTGATTGCTGCCAGTCGAATTTTTTTAGCTGAAATAGAGACACGCATTCAAAAACAAGAAGATTTTGCGTTTGAAACCACTTTGTCAGGTAGGAGTTATTTGAAACTGATTAAACGTTTAAAAACTCATGGCTGGGAAGTAGAATTACTTTATTTGGCTTTACCTAGTGCTGATATGTCCAAACAGCGAGTTGCAGAGCGAGTTGCTCATGGTGGGCATAATATCCCTACAAAGGATATTATGCGCCGCTTTCCACGCAGTTTGCATAATTTATTAAACGAATTTAGTAGCGCCGTTGATCATTGTTTGTGTTTTATGAATGATGGTAAAGATCCTATACTTGTTTTTGAGCAGGAAGCAGAAAATAGGCTCATTCTTAATCAGAATTATTATCAATTGATAAAAAAAGAAGCGGTATTATGAAAGTTGAAAATAAAACCACGCCCTCTGAAAAGGGACAGACTGTACTTAATGTGTTAAGGATTGCTGTGACCAATGCATTAGATAAAAAACAGAAACTTGGTCAATATGCTGTTGTTTGGGATGGGCAAAAAACAGTGCTCAGTGGAAATGATGCACCTGGTAAGTAAAAACAAACAAAGTGTAAAGTTTTAGCTTGTATTTAGGGTGATAATTAACATAATACTTTACAGTTTATGTTGTATATGTGAAATCATGGTTTTATAAGTCAATAAAATCAAGTTTTTGTTTCTGATTTGCTCACTCACTCGTTGTGATATTTTGCGTTTTAGGTGTTCATAACCATTATAGGCCGAAAAATTTCAAAAACGTAAAGACAACTTTCTAAGTGTTAAAAAAAGCCTCTGATTTTAGAGGCTTTTTAGTTTTTAAATACAGTATTAATATGATAGAAATAGTCAGCCATCTATAGGCTTCACTCATAATAACCATAATGGATAAAGATGAATGCAACAACTGCAAAATATTGAAGCCATCGAAAAACGCCTCTGGAAAGCTGCTGATACATTACGTGCCAATTCAGAACTGGCCAGTAATGAATATTTTATGCCGGTCATGGGGTTGATATTCTTACGTCATGCCTATAGTCGTTATTTAAACACTAAAGTAGAGATAGAAAAAACACTACCCTCCCGTGGTGGTAAAACCCGAGCTCTCACTAAAGAAGACTTCTCTGGTAGAGGAGCGATCTACCTTAATGAAAAAGCACAATTTGATAATATCGTCAGTCTCAGCGATGCGGATGATCGTGCTGAAGCAATTATCAGTGCTATGGAATCTATTGAAAAGGATTACACTGGTTTACAAGGTCAATTACCCAAACAGGAATACCGAGATGATATTTTTCACCACTGCAGTGCATCCAGTGCAAATTTACAGATCGTTGATTATATTAGTTGGGCAGTTTTTAGAAAATATGAGCGTTCAGATGATAGTTACTATCAGAAAATAAGCCAATATCTGATTGATGAAGAAGTGATGACAAAAGATAGAAAAGAAAATCATTACTGATAATCAAAGAGGTGATTAAAGAAAAGTGATCAAAAGAGTTAATCTGAATGATTAGTCAGAATAAAAAATGACCCTTCCGCCTATCCCTTTAATTAAAAAAGGAAGCCTCCCTTGGAGTCTTATCAGCAGATGGGAACCTTTGGTTATAATTATAGTGATTATTAAAGACTAAAACAAGGTAAGGTGATTCAGATTATTTTTTTTGAATCATTTTTTAGAGCTAATAGAAGAATAAAAATGGACAGTTAGCCATATGAATACCATGACAGAAGACACTCTGGTACAGCAAACTACTGCTGATTACTTGTTGAATGACCTTAACTGGGATGAATCTGTATACGGTATGGATGAAGTTTTGGGTAAGGAAGGCACACTGGGGCGCAAAACTGAAAAAGAGATGGTACTCACTCGTTATCTAGGTGAAGCCTTGATGCAGTTGAACCCAGGATTGCCAGAAGAAGCATATCGTGATGCTATACGCCAGATTGTTGATGCAAACCTGGCTCAATCCATGTTGGCAATTAACCAAGAAAAAGACACTTTGTACAAAAATGGTGTATTGGTCAGCTATCGTAATGACTCTCCACAAGGGAATAATGAACGCCAACGAAAAACACTAAAAATATTTGATTTTGATAATCCTGATAATAATCATTTTTTAATTGTGCGTGAGTTATGGATAAAAGGT
>DAOVUK010000162.1 GCA_030632625.1 Gammaproteobacteria bacterium | reverse complement strand
TTGAGATTAAATATAAATTTTCGGAGCAGCAGCTTGTGACCTCGACTTCCAATCAATCTAACCGCCTTGAGTTACTGCTATTTTATTTAGGTGGTAAACGTCGATTTGCTATCAATGTACTTAAAATAAAGGAGGTAATACCCTGTCCGCCGCTACATCAATTACCATCCTCAAACCCTAAAATATGAGGTGTTGCTCAACTGCGTGAAGAGACACTGCCCATCATCGATCTGGCAAAAGCCATTAGCTCAACTCAGCGAATATTAACTGCGGAACAAATCATTCATGGTTCAGTTATTACCACTGAAATCAATCGCTCACAGCAGGGCTTATGGATCAGCGATGTTGATAGAATTGTATTATGTGACTGGAAAGATATTTCCCCACCATCCAGCGGCACCGGCATCGGCAGTTACACAACAGGGGTCACTCTCATTGATGAAGAATTAGTCCAGCTGTTAGACATTGAGAAGGTGCTTGGCGAAGTACTCGGCATGGAAACATCCCGCACAGAAGATTTAAATATCGATCAATCCAAATTAGAAGCTGTTTTTGGAAAACTGGTAATGATTGTTGATGATTCCTCTATGGCAATGAAACAGACAATTTCTGCCCTGGATAAACTCGGACTGCAGCATATTTCTGCCCGTGACGGAAAAATTGCCTTACAAATACTCAATGATTATCAAAATGGTGATCCGCATACTATGGAGCCAATATCGATGATTATTTCTGATATTGAAATGCCGGAAATGGATGGTTATTCATTTGTCACAAAAGCCAGGCAACTCAGTAAATTTAAAAATATTCATGTATTAATGCATACTTCACTTAATGGCACGATGAATATGCAAAAAGCTATATCTTGTGGTGCAAATGATGTTCTGACAAAATTTGTAGCCGATGAACTGGTTGAAAAAATAGTTGAAAATCTTATGGCTTCACCTGATAGTTAAAGCGTATACTTTACGACAGGTAAAATTTTTTTCGAGAGAGAGTCAATATGAAAAAACCGGTTATTGTTATTGGTATTGGTGAAATGTCCGGAGTATTTACCCGCGGACTATTACGGGCAGGCTACCCCCTGTTTCCCATTACCCGGGACATGAACATTAATGAAATAGCAGCACAAGTAACTGCTCCCGAAATAATTCTGGTTGCTGTCGGTGAAAGTGATCTGGCACCAGTGCTGGAACAATTACCCGCTGACTGGAAAAATAAAACCGCCCTTTTGCAAAATGAATTATTACCTGGAGACTGGGAAAAGCACCAGATAATCAATCCTACCGTCATTTCAGTCTGGTTTGAAAAGAAAAAAGGTCAGGACTTTAAAGTGCTTGTGCCCTCCCCCGTCATGGGCCCACACGCTGACATTATAAAAACAGCATTATCCACACTCAATATTCCAACCTGGATAGTCAAAAATGACAGTGAAATGTTATTTGAGCTGGTGCGTAAAAATCTCTATATCCTGACGACCAATATTGCCGGGCTGGAAGTGGGTGGTGATGTCAATTCATTATGGAATGAAAACCGTGAATTAGCATTAAAAGTGATTGACGATGTATTAACCATTCAAAACCATTTAACCGGTCAGGAACATGAACGCGAAAGGCTTGTTGAAGCAATGGTTGAAGCGATTAATGGTGATCTGGCGCATCAATGTATGGGACGTTCCGCGCTAGCCCGACTGGCCAGAGCTCTGGATTATGCCAGAGAAAATCAACTAGAAGTCAATGAGTTAGAAAGAATTTCTAAAAATTACAGTAGGAACTAAAGTAACCATTCAGCGTGTCTGGATTAAGTAGCATTTGCCGGGCTGTGACCACCCTGCAATTGTAAACTTTATTCTATTGATATCATGCAGATAACTCAGGAACTTGATCGGTATGCAGAAGGGAGCAGGGAAAAAAAAGTGACCGCAGATGCGGGAAACGTTAAATAGTTCTTAACTTCTGGTTTTAAAATATGCCATAATTTGTAGTAGTAATAGTAGAATAGTTTAATTCCTTTATACAGTCAGGAGGATAACTGATGAAATACCTGCAAAATATACTCTCCATGGTGCTATCCCTGTCACTCATTATATTACCGCTCATGTCGGCTCAGGCCGCCATGGTAGGCAATGCCGAACTCTTTGGCTCAACAGAAATAAGTACCGATCGAACCGTGCTGATCGAAGCGCTTGAACGTGATTCTGCCCGACAGCAGCTCGCTGCTCTTGGTATTAGTCAGGAACAGGCAATGGAGCGCATCAACCGGATGACTAATCAGGAAATCGCTCAATTGAACCAGCAGCTGGCTGATTTACCAGCGGGTGGGGACGTTCTTGGCATTATTGTACTGATTTTTATTGTTTTCATTATCACTGATGTTATTGGAGCAACGGATATATTTCCTTTCATACACCCCGTTAAATAGCATGTTAGCTTTGTATCTTGAAAAAACCCGTTTTCTGACGGGTTTTTTCATTGTTCTACTATTGAATGGCTGCTCCAGCCAGCCGCAACTTGCAGATACTCTGCCGTCCGAAGTAGAGTTGACAGACACGCCTTTTTTCCCCCAGATAGAACATCAATGCGGCCCGGCAGCCCTGGCCACAATGTTAAGCTATCGTGGCCTCAATATCACGCCAGCAGAACTCATTCCCCAGATCTTTCTACCCGAGCGTAAAGGCAGTCTGCAGATAGAACTCACTGCTGCCGCCCGCCGCTATGGAATGCTCGCCTATCCTTTGGCGGACAACTTAAGTGATCTGCTGCTAGAAGTGGCCGCCGGCAACCCGGTTCTGATTCTGCAAAACCTGGCCTTTGACTGGCGACCTCAGTGGCACTATGCGGTGGTCGTCGGCTATAACCTGGCACAGAACGAAGTGATTCTCCGATCGGGCAGACAGCGGCGCTGGATTAGTAAAATGAGTGCATTCAGCAACACATGGCAAAGATCGGCAAACTGGGCCCTGGTGATTCTACCGGCAGATAAAGTTCCACAGACCGCTAAGCCGGGTCCTTTTCTCAAATCAGCCTTTGATCTTGAAGCGACAGATAAGCAAAAAGAAGCTCTAAGCGCCTACCGTGCAGCAAGTGCCCGATGGCCTGACGATAAACGTGTCTGGCTGGCTCTTGGTAATGGTGCTTTCAAACTGAACCAGCTTGAAGAGGCCTATACGGCACTGAACAAGGCAGTTTCACTCGATCCGGGCGACGCCATTGCATTAAACAATCTTGCCTATGTTTATCTGGCAGCAGGCTGTGCTGATCAGGCCAGGAAGTTAATCACACAAGCGCTGCATCTTCACCCGACAGATAAAAATCTGCAGAATTCCAGGCAGGAAATCGAGAGCAAATCTTCCCTGATGGCAAAAGGTGGCTGCAGGATAAGCCCCTGACTACTTATTGAGCTAATGAATATGTGCAGAATTGGCCATTTTGGGCAGTTGTTGTCAATGGACACCTAAAGTGCAATAGCCTCAAACTTGATCGTCCAAATTTACCAGAAAGTTTCAAAACCATCCGACACTTGCTATTTCTCAAATGTGCTCTAAATGAACACCTGCATAATAGTCAGAATCGTCCCAGAGCGGAGTTATTAGCATATTCTTATTCAATCACTAAGGGCGTGAAGCGGTTATTTTAGTGATCAGCTTAAATATAGAACATGACCCGTTTTGGCAATATTGGAAAAACTTCTTTTATATTTGAAATCCACAAAGCCGCCATTTTAAAACCTCAAAAAAAACAGTGAGAATAATTTTTTAACTTCAATAGAAAAGAGCACAAAGTAGTAGTTGTTCCGTCTGCAATATGCTCATAGCTGACGCTCACTATCAGGACTATGAACTAGTGCTGTCGTCCCTTATGTGTAGATCTCATTTATGTGTAGTTCATTGATATTGATTTCATTTATCAAAGTTATCAAAAAGCAGCTATTTTAAATCAACAAAATATTCTGTCTTCAGAACTCAATAATATTAAAAAAACCTTGTGTAACTACAAATATATAACTACAATTAAAGTATGCTATTTGATTGGGATGAAAATAAAAGCAAAACTAACTTTGTAAAGCATGGGATTAGTTTTGAAACAGCAAGACTGATCTTTGATGATCCATACGCATTGAGTATGCAGGAGCGACACAAAGATGGAGAAGAACGCTGGCAAACTCTTGGCTTAATTAATGGTATTGTCATTCTTCTTGTTGCTCATACTTTTCATGAACGAGATGAGATTGAAGTTATTCGTATTATTTCTGCTCGTAAAGCGACCAGGCAAGAGAGAAAACACTATGATCAAAACAAATAAACACCAATACGATGAAATTAACCATCTAAGCAACCTCTCAGATGATGATATAGATACTTCAGATATTCCAGAAGTAACTGATTGGTCAAATGCTGAAATGGGCAAATTTTATCGTCCCAAAAAAAAACAAATTACATTGCGACTGGATGCTGATATGCTTGAATGGTTCCGTAAGCATGGAAATAAATATCAAACTCGTATTAACCAGATATTACGGCAATATATGGAAGAGCATCAAAAAACCAGTTAACTTGTTTTATCGCTAACATCATTTTCAAGCATTCAGAATGCTATTTACATTGGCTGTTAATGATTACAGCCACTCGATACTTGTCCTGTCTAAATTTAGCGGTAATTTGGATCTTTGCAATTATTACTCTCATTAAATACAGCATTTACTCTTTCTTTACCCCAAATTTTATTCCCTGCTCTTTTAGGATTTTTGATAAAAAACTCATTACGCTCAGAATAATAACGATCTATAGCGGCTTTACATTCATTAACGGATTGGTAGTTACTATTATGAATGATTGCTCTTGCCATTCCACTGAAAACTGACTCAATAACATTCAGAAATTGAGCACATGTTGGTAATGGGGCAAGTATAACTTTAGGACATTTGTGTTTCTCTCTATATGCAGATGTATTTATTTTATCTACAGCAGTGTAGAGGGCTTTCGATGCATGCCAAGATGCAGCATCCCATGAAAAATATATGGTCTTTTCTCTTGAATATTGTTTTATTAATAAATTGAGTAGCTTTATCATTTCTTCTGTGTTTTTCTTTTCAGAATAAAAATGAGTAACCTGGTTAGATGATAATTCTAAAGCAGCTGTTAAAATTAAGCTTCCTTTGCTTTTCTGATACTGAGGTACTGACTTGTTTTTTTCTGCAGGAACTAATGATTTACCACCCTGAATTTTTATTGCAAAGGGGCCATATTCATCAATAGAAAAGAATTTTTCATTTTGTTTTAAATTTGAAAGAATTTTTGTTATTTCAGCAAGTTTTTCTTTATAGTCTGGATCATTACTTGTAAGGACTGTCTTTGCTTTTCGATATGTATAACCTGAGTTCTTCAAAATTTCTCGAAGTCCATTCTTCGCTATTCCCATACCTTCGTCAGACATAACTTTCAGAATATCAACTTGACGCCATGATGTTCTATTAAATCCATACGCAGAAGGTGGTGCATGCAAAATTGAAAAAACTTTATCAATATATTCCTGTTTCTCATGCTTAAATCCAATTTTTTTGTTATAAATTGCTTGTGTAAATCCATATTTTCTACATCGATCGATTAAATCTCGGATCGTAGTCTTTGGTATGAATAAATATTCTGAGATAAATGAGGCACTAATACCATATGCATAACCCAATATGACAGTTGCTCTATTTCTGTTTCGTAAAGGCTTAGTGATAATTATCTGATACAGCTCCTTTATATCATACACAGGAATTGATGAGCATAATTTATTTACCACCTCACATTTTTCTATATCACCCTGTAATAAGCGTCTTAACCAAAGCTCACATTCCTGTGGAGAGGGTTGCAAATTAGTTTTATTAATAGGGATTTTCCAGAAAACCACATCTTTTTCATTAAATTTATCTTTATGGCCTTGATGTTGTGTATCAACGAAAGATGACCTTGGTTCCACTTCTAAAAATATTTGTTGTTCAAGTTTTCTTTGATAGTTGTATCCATCCATCCCTCCGATGTCCTCTGCAGGACAAGTGCCATTACCACCGTTGCATATTGGCAAAAGAATATATTCATACTTGAGATGAACTTTCTTTATTTCGATATAATGCTCCCAATAGTCACCTAAATCATATATATACCTAGCATTTATTGTGTTTCCATCAAAGATATCTGAAACATTTGTGGTGCGACTGTCTAAAAATCCTTCCGCAGATGGATACTCATCATCCGGAAGACCAATAATTGTTTCTCTATTACTATTTATGTTAGATATTTTGAATTCATACATGTGGACGTTAGTCCATCCCATAGCGCATTGAATGGATATGTGTAAGTCAGAAAGTGTATAATTCTGAGGAATATTTATCATCCTCCAGATTTTTGGATTTTCGATAAGAGCTATATTCACCTGATATACTACTAATTTTGAATTTCCACTCATTATGGATTTCTCTCTTGACTCTTCCATTGTTAATAATTTAGTATTTTTTTATGGCTGTTAATGGCCAATTTTACTTTAATCCTTAGGTTATTTTTTGCCATGATAAAAATATTCTATCAGCTTTTTTAATAATTATGAATGGTCGCTAACTGGATATAAAATCAAAAGCTGAATAACCCTGAAATTGCGGCTATGTGTCATTACCGACTTGATTTAGAATCGATCACAATCAAAAATTTGGATCTTTACCTAAACTTTTTCAGGCACCTGAAATGGCGGCTTCACGCCCTTAGCGACTGAAATAAGAGAATACTAATTTTCCGTTTCACGCCCAAACCGACCGCATAAGAAACCACTAATTCTTCTGCTGTGGGTCGATCACCGACATTTTTATAAAATGAAATCATCACAATAGACAATTCAGCGCTAACCGACCCCAAGCGGAATAATTAGGATGCACTGATTCATCAAGAACGAGGGTATGAGCAGATGAATCAGACTGTTTTGTAAATAATTAAAACCCTATATCATTAATTTTGATAGAAGCTGTATATATTTGTTTTTTCTTTTAATG
>DAOVUK010000108.1 GCA_030632625.1 Gammaproteobacteria bacterium | reverse complement strand
CGTCTGATCCAGGATATAAGGGGTATCGCATAACATCCGCATACAAGCCAGATACATTTGCATTCTTTTGTATTCATCTGGACTTAAGGGACGAGTTCTAGCCTTATGAACCAAGCGAGCTAATTTTGTTTTATATTCATCATAACGTAAAAATTGTTCTTTATGCATACTGACGAAATAAGTATTATTAATCCGATCCGGAAGTTCATCTTCAACATCATGCTTACGTCGTCTTAAGAGTATGGGGAGCAAACGATGATGTAATTTATCCAGATTTTTATACCCCGTTGGTTTACCTTTCTCATCCAACTGGTAAAAGTCTCGATTAAAACGGAATAATGGCCCCAGGAGATGAGGGTCAACCACCTGAGCAATGGAATAAATTTCATCAATTCGATTTTCAAGTGGTGTACCTGTCAGAACAAACAGCTTAGGACTTTTCAGACGTTTTACGACCTGGGCCGTTTTTGTCTGCCAGTTTTTAATACGCTGAGCTTCATCCAAAATAATAACATCAGGCATTAACGCATTCTGAATATCATCAGCATCATATAAAAGTTGTTCATAATTACATAAGTAAAAAAAAGACGGCTTTTGATAGCTTTTCAAACGTTCAGCCCGGTTACCCTGGACAATCAAGTTAGGCAGATGGGTGAATTTATTAATCTGTTCTTCCCATTCGGTTTTTAATGAAACCGGACTCACGACCAGAACACGTTCAATCCCGTTTAACTGTCTCAATAACTCACAGGCCGCAATTGCCTGTACGGTTTTCCCCAATCCCATCTCATCCGCCAGAATCGCCCTGCCCTTAAAAGCCAGATGCAACATCCCTTCCGTTTGATAATCATATAGAGGATGATTAACAATATGACGAACCCGTTTACCTTCATTCACATCATTCAAATAGACCGAGCGTTTAATAGAAGCCTGTGTTCTTTGTTCTTTGTATTCAAGCCAGGGGATAATATGTGCCGATAGTTTAATTTGATCCGAACGCAGAGAGGCTTGATAAACGTGTTTTTCCAGTGTTCTGTAGGCATCCAGCGTGGGGACCAGAAGTGTGTTATCAGTCGAAAAATAAGGCATTAATACTTTTTTTATCTTACTATTAGCACGTAAATTATCCGCCCAGAGCACTTCAATCACTGGCTCATTAGAGGCTGAGCATCTATCTCTATTGAGAAAAAGTTCTGTACAGGTTCTCTTTTGAGGTGTTTTTTTACGTAGTAGAAATCGTGACACACGTTCAATATGTTTACAGGTTGCCAGACCATTGACTTGATAATCTGGACAACTACAGGTGTTAATACGCTGTTGTTTATCCCGATATTCGACTGTGTATTGAAACCCTGAGCGCGAGTCATCTGCTGATGACACCAGATAATCACCGAAGATGGTTTCATTTTTAAGTGTTCCGTTTCGAATACGTCTGACACTTAATGACTCTTCGATTGAGCGCAAGCGGCGACGTTCAATTTCTTCTTCATCGGTACTCAACCAGCCATTACCAATAGAGGCAGCCGTTTGTTTTTTTACCCGTTTTTTCTTTACAGCCATAACATTTCACTCGCACATTAAATATGAAAATCAAAAAACACTTGTCATTTAGAACTCACAAAACGCTATTATAAACGATTCACCATTACATGATATAATCATCAGAAATACTTTAACATAACCGTATACATATGGCCGATGATTTAACCTTTGATTACCTGAATCAGCTCAAAAAACAAAGCAGCGCCTTACGCTTACTTGGCGCTGACCATTTCCCTCTGCTGGCCAGTTTCTTTTATCTGGCATTTATTCAAAAAAATCGTCGGGCAATACCCTATCAGGAATTAATTGCTTTATTGGATCACCACCTTGCCGACATCGCTGAAACCTATGGCGATAAACTCTACCCTAAACCTGCCAAGGCCTATATTGATGACTGGATTAACCTTAAAGGCGGCTATCTGCGAAAATACCTCCCCCAACAAGGGGAAGAACCTGAATGCGATTTATTTCCTGAAGTAGAAAAGGCATTACGCTGGCTTGAGGAACTGCAAGGTCGACGATTTGTGGGGACTGAATCCCGCCTCAAACTGGTTTTACAACTGCTCCAGGATCTGGTGCAAGGCACTTCAGCAGATAAAGAAGCCAAGCTGCAGGCATTAAAACAAAAGAAAACGGAACTGGAACAGGAGATCATTGCTGTAGAACAAGGTATGGACAGCGGTTACTCCCAAACTCAGGTTCGTGAACACATGTATCTGGTATCCGATATGTCAAGACAGTTAATCGGTGATTTTCGTCAGGTTGAGGCTAATTTTCGTGATTTGGACAAAGAAACTCGTAAGAAAATTACCGTCAGCGGCAGCAAAAAAGGCAAACTACTGGATCAGGTTTTTTCTAATCAGGATGTGATTGATGACTCCGATGAAGGCAAATCCTTCAGTGCTTTTTTTGAATTACTGATGACTCCGGACATGCGTACCACACTAAGAAAGAACCTGAAACAATTATTAAGCCTGGAACACAGCAAAGAGTTTGCTCAAAATGATGATTTATTATTACACCTCTATGCTTATTTACTGGATGCCGGAACCAAGGTAAACAGTACCAAACAACTGATTACCGATCAATTACGCCGCTATATTCAGGAGCAGTCACAGGACAATAAACGGCTCATTGAACTGATCCGTAAATTTGAAGCCAAAACCCATGAACTGGAACCCGATCCCAGTCAGTATTTCACTGATATTGACAGTTTTCAGGCAGAAATATCGGCTTTATTCAGCCGTCGCCTGTTTCACCCAAAAGATAAGGAACAACTGGATTCACAACTGGATGAAGCGGACAATAATCCTGATGTTGATTTGTCCAATCTGTTTGAAGTCAGCCACATTGATGAAATCAAACTACAACGCAATATCAACACTTGCCTGCAACAAAATAATGGTCAGGCAACACTTGCCCAGATCATTGACAGCAATCCCATCCAATACGGTCTGGATGAATTACTGACTTATATAAAAATAGCCTGCGAACAAGAAACACCGGCTCATATTGACGAACAACAAAGCCAGTCTATTAGCTGGCAAACGGATGACAATATTATCCGTAGAGCCTCATTGCCACAAATCACTTTTTTACGTAAGGTATAAGTTAACCATGCAGAAAGAACTTTTTAATTCTCTCTCACAACAACAGCTGACTGAAAAATCCACCCTGCAGGTTCGTCTTTTAAAAGGGCCATTATACCGGGCTAAGCAGAGAGATTTATGGCAATGTCTGGAGCGTGATCAATATCTCATCCGGGAATATTTTCAACAAATTGGCTTATCACTCGTTCTGGATAATGCAGAAGGCTATGCCTACCTGAAGCAAATGGATTTTGAAACACCCGATGGCGTCACTGAACCAGAAAAAGAAGAAATACTTGAAATTCCCCGCCTTATCAGCCGCCGAGCCATGTCTTTTGGGCATACCTTACTCATCGTTTTATTGCGCAAACGTCTGGCGGAGCATGACAGCGAAGACAGTTCACCGCGCCTGATAGTCTCTCGAACAGAAATACACCAGTGGTTACAACCCTACTATCCAACGGTGAGTAATGAAATCAAACAACGCCGGGATTTTGATGGCCTGATAAAAAAAGTCATTGAAATGGGCTTTTTGAGTACCTTGATCAACCATCAGGATGACTTTGAAGTACAGCGGATCATCAAAGCTCTGGTGAATGCCGAAGAGATTGTTGCCATACTGGAAAAACTTAAAGACTCTGCTGTTAATAAATCGGTGACTCAATCTGTCACTCATTCAAGCAAAAAAGAAACGCTCCCAACTGAAAATAAAAACAATGGATAAACTCTCTCATCAGCAAGAGCATCAACAAGATTATCAGGGATTTCGATTAAATGAATTTTCTTTATTCAACTGGGGCACCTTTGATCAAAAAATCTGGAAGATGTCACCGGAACAGGAAAACAGCTTACTGACGGGTAATATTGGCAGCGGCAAGTCGACACTGGTGGATGGACTGACCACTCTATTGGTACCAACACGTAAATTGTCATTCAATAAAGCCGCCGGGGCAAAAGAAAAAGAACGCTCTCTGGAATCCTATTTTCACGGATTTTATACTTCACAGCAAGATGAATATGGAAAAGCGCGCGCCATCGGCTTACGTTCAAACAAGCATTATAGCGTCATTATTGCCCGGTTTTATTCTCAGGCAATGGATGAAACCGTTTCACTGGCACAGGTTTTCTGGCTTAAGCCCGGAGAGAGCAAAGTCAAACGTCTGTTTGCAGTTGCCCGTACTGAATTAAGTATACAGCATCATTTTTCCGGTTTTGGATCGCAAATCAACCAACTCAAAAAACAGTTACGAAAACTCAATGAGGTAGAATTGTTTGATACATTCCCACCCTATTCTCAGGCATTCAGTAAATTGCTGGGATTAGGTGCGGATGGTAAGGCTCTGGAATTATTCAACCAGACAATCTCTATGAAATCCGTCGGCTCTGTCACTGATTTTGTACGTCAGAACATGTTGGAAAAACCCGACACAGAAACGCAACTACAAGAACTGGAACGAAATTATGATGATTTAAAACGTTTGCATGATGCTGTCGTGGCTGCCAGAAAAAAAGTTGAACTGTTAACACCCGTCAGCATTTTTGGTGATGAGGCTCTGCAAGCTGATAATGAACGCATTCATACCGATAGTTGTCGCAATATCATTGATCAATATATGGCCAGAACAACCGTTGAACTGTTTCAAACCCGACTGATCCGACGCCGACTGGAACTGGATCGAATCAAAATATCACTGACAAAACTGGAACAGGACAAACAGGAAAAAGTTCAGGCAATTCTACAATTAAATGAAGAAATTCTGCAAAATGGCGGTGGTCGTTTACAACAATTGGAAATTGATATTGAACGCAAATCAAAAGACCGTGAAGACAGCCGTAAACTCTATAAAAACTATCAGCATCTGGTCACAACACTGTCATTGCCCGATCAACTGGAACCCGATCTTTTTTTACAAAACCTCCAGCAGGCAAAAAGCATTGTTGAACAGCAACTCGAACAACTGGAGCAGCTGGAAGCCCATCTGTTTGAGGAAAAAACACAACAAAGAGGTAAAACAGCAGAATCGAAAAATATTCAGGCTCAGCTGGAAGCACTTAAAAAGCGCAAAAGTAATATTCATCTGAGACAATTAACCATCCGTCAGCAACTTTGTGAACAGCTGAATGTGGATGAAGCACAATTGCCTTTTGTTGGTGAACTGCTTCAGGTCAAGGGCAAAGCCAGTCTCTGGCAAGGTGCGATTGAACGCGTTTTGCATAACTTTGCTTTGAGTCTGATCGTTCCTGATGAACTTTATCAGCAAGTCAGTCAATTTGTGGAACAAACCCATCTGGGTACCCGTCTGGTCTACTACCGGGTCAAAGAAGTCAACAGCTATCTGACACACACACCTCATAAAGACTCGTTATTAAATAAAATAGACATCAAATCTGACACACCATTTTATGAGTGGGTACATCGTGAATTGCAACAACGCTTTGATTATCTGTGCTGTGAAGATCTCAATGATTTTCGCCGCAGTGAAAAAGCGCTGACACCAAGAGGCCAGATAAAGTCAGGAAAATTTCGTCATGAAAAAGATGACAGACATAATATTCAGGATAAAAGCCGCTATGTACTTGGCTGGACAAACAAAGAAAAAATAGAACTGCTATCCCAGCAATTAATACACATTTTACAACAGCAAAAAAATCATCAAAATACGATTGACACATTAGAACAACAAAAAAAGAACGATGATAATAAACGATTTAATGCCCAGAATCTGGCCGACTTTAATTTTTCTTTTGAACAAATCAACTACCCTGTTTATATTGAGCAAATTGAACAATTAGATAATGAAAAACGCCAATTAGAGCAAAGTTCAAACGTTTTAAAAGACTTAAAAAAACGTCTTATAGAACATAAACAAAGCTTATCTGAAATTGATGCAAAACTTAAAGAAAAATATGGCTCACAAGGGGCCAAAGAAAATGAAATTTCAGCCGATGAAGAAGCCCTGTCAGAAGCCAGGCAACAATTCAATACATTATCTGAACAGGAAATTACCCTTTTCTTTCCAACTCTGGATGAAATGAGCCAGCGATATTTTGCTGATAAATCACTGGAGATCAGAGGGCTCAATCAACGCACCAGTGATTTAAAGAAAAAATTAAACGATAAAGTACAACATCTGGAAGAAAAGCGTCGCAAAAAAGAAAATAAAATGATTGATGCCATGGGAAATTTTGCTCATCAATTTCCCAACGATGTCGTTGAACTGGATAAAAGTCCGCAATCACTGCCTGAATACAAGCAAATGTTGTCCCGCTTGACAGAGGAAGACCTGCCTCGCCATGAAGCCCGATTTAAAGACATGCTCAATCGTGACACCATTCGAGCCATGGCGCTGTTTCGCAGCCATCTGGATAAACAGGAAGAAGATATTGATGCCAGAATACACCTGATTAACAATGCATTGCATGGACTTGATTATCAACCCGGCACCTATATTGAAATCGATCGGATTGCTTCTCCTGATGTTGATGTCAGAGACTTTAAACAACGTTTAAAACAATGTGTCGAATACACCGCTGACGAAAACCTCTACTCAGAAGAAAAATTTATCCGGGTTAAGGATCTGATTGAACAAATGCGCAACGAGCCAAAGTGGACACAGAAAGTCGTTGATGTCCGTTATTGGCATTTATTTAATGTCATCGAACGCTATCGTGAAGACCAGAGTGAAAAAGAGTGTTACTCTGACTCAGGTGGAAAATCAGGTGGTCAGAAAGAAAAACTAGCCTATTCCATATTGGCAGCCGCCATCCTGCTGCAGTATGGACTGGTCGATAAACATAAGCAAAAATCTCATTCAGGCACTTTAAAAAAGAAACGTCGATTTAACCTTGTTGTTATTGACGAAGCCTTTGGTCGGGGATCAAAAGACAGCACCCGGTTCGGCCTGGAGCTATTTAAAAAACTGGGGCTGCAATTACTACTGGTCACGCCATTGCAAAAACTGGATATTATTGAGCACTACGTCAAACATGTCCATTTTGTTGATCAAAAAAATAATCGTTCCATGCTTTTAAATATGACCATTGATGAATACAGGGAACGCTTGCAAACACATCAAAACTTACAGAAACACCAGGCGATGATCACCTTAGAAGATGATGAATGAAGTCGGTTAATGACATCAAAAATAGAGTAAAAAGACTCTGGAGCAGTTTTAAATTTCATAAAGACTGGTTGACTGACCAGACTGTTTTTCCTTTTCGGATCAAACTGGATAAACCTGATGATAAAACACTCTTGCACCGGTTTGATGAAGTCAGACAATGGGTTAATGACTTAAGAAAAACGTTTACTCAGAAACACACTGCTATTATTTACAAAGATTTTAACTATCGTTCTATGGGCAAACAAAGTTTACCGGTTGCCATAGAATTTAAAGATATTGAAAGCCTTGCACGATATCTGGGAAAGTGGCAGGAATGGCAGCTATTTTGTCATCACTACCAACAAATCATATCTGCATTTCCTGTGTTGACCGAGGTGTTAAAAAATTCACCCGCCAGTATACACAAATACAGTAATAGCTGGCCGAAATTGCTCAGTGTCTGCCACTATTTTTGTCATCATCCCCGTCCAGGTTGCTATATCAGAGAGCTGGATATCAATGGTATAGATACTAAATTCATTGAAAGTCACAAAAGTATTTTGAAATTGCTTTTGGATCAAATATTAGATGACTCACTCATCAATCATGAGCATGATAAACTCAGTGAACATGGTTTTGAAAAACGCTTTGGCTTACAATATGAACAAGCCAGAATTCGCTTTCGCCTACTGGATCAGAATATGGCATCTGATTTTTCCGGTATCACCGATCTTGAAATACCCATCAATCAGTTTGCACAACTGGAACTAATTTGCGACCGTATCTTTATCACCGAAAATAAAACCAATGGCCTGGCTTTTCCTGAAATTAATAATGCTATTGTCATTTTTGGCCTGGGTTATGGAATACAAATATTAAAACAGGCAAACTGGATTAATCAATGCCGACTTTATTACTGGGGGGATATTGATACTCATGGTTTTGCCATATTATCAGGTGTCAGAAGTTATTTCCCTCAGATTCATTCCTGGCTAATGGATGAAGATACGCTGCTGCATTGCAAGGAACAGTGGGGCAAAGAGCCTGAAGAAAAATCTCATCATGCAGAAACGTTAAAGCATCTAACAACTTCAGAGCAAACACTTTACGACAAACTTAAAACCAATCATTGGCAAAAATTATTAAGATTAGAGCAGGAAAAAATTCCATATGACTGGTTGCAAACCAGATTAAAAACACTCAATAGGCATCCTTGATTAAATTAAACATATCATCCACGGACATCTTGCCACTCATTTCACTGCCTTCCAACAGGTTATTGGCCAGTTCACGTTTTTGCTGGTGCAATTGCACAATTTTATTTTCAATGGTATTTCTGG
>DAOVUK010000265.1 GCA_030632625.1 Gammaproteobacteria bacterium | reverse complement strand
TTGACTTCAATGCCGATATCTTCACGTTTGATAGCATCTGTCTGTGTATATTTTTGACCGATATTGACACTGATTTTTGCATCGGATTCTGAAGCCGTACGGGCTGTTGAGGCGAAAGCCGCTTTATCCTGATAAACTTCGCGTTCTTTTTCTTTCGCTTCAAGTGCCTCTTTTTGCTGCTCAACCTTAATTTCTTCATTACTGTCAACACCGGGGATCCAGTCTGTGGTATCTCTGACCGTACTACAGGCAGTCACTAACAGCACAGCTGCCGCCATTAATGTCTTGATTACAATATTTTTTTTCATCACTCTTTTCATTTTAGTCCCTGTCTCTTAAATAAAAGCTAAATTGCACCCCAGCCGCCACCGCCTGGTGTTTTTATTGTTAATTTTTGCCCTGCCTGCGCAGTAAAAAATGTTTTCCCCGGTAATAATTCGCCATCCAGCTGATTTTCACCCATCTGGCCATCAGCACCACCAGCTAAGCCCCAGGGCGCATAGCTGCGCCGTTCTGTCAGCAAGGTAATTTGCGTCGGCTGTAAAAATTCAAGCTCACGAATCAGTCCCATGCCGCCCCTGTTTTTCCCCTGACCGCCGGAGGCATCACGCAGACAATAACGGCTGATCCTCAATGGATAATGGTGTTCCAGGGATTCAATCGGCGTATTCAGGGTATTGGTCATGTGCGCCTGAACACCATTGAGTCCCGGATAATCCTGACTGGCACCCAGTCCACCGCCAATTGTCTCATAATAATCCCAATGATTGTTATTTTCCCGGCTCCCCATGGCAATATTATTCATGGTGCCATAACTGGCAGCGGGTATTTTACCTTTAATGCCACTGTCTTTTTCACCAGCAGTCTGTATTTGTGCCTGTGCCAAAGCCCCGAGAACTACATCAACTATTCGGGTCGATGTTTCCACATTGCCCGCAGCAACCGCAGCGGGGTATTGAGCATTGAGCAGACAAGCTTCCGGCGCATAAAGTTCGATCATGCGAAAGGTGCCGGCACAGGCTGGAGTCTGAGCAGGCATCAAACAACGAAAAACATAATAAACGGCTGCCGCAGCAACAGATAGCGGGCAATTAATATTGCCCGCTACCTGTGGATCCGTGCCAGAAAAGTCAACTTTGATCTGCTGTTTTTTAATATGCAGTGTCACAGCAATTTTGATATTTTTTTGTCCGGCACCATCATCGTCTAAATAATCATGAAAAGCATAAGTACCATTGGGGATCTTCGCCAGAGCACTCCTGGCAACCCGCTCTCCATAATTGTTTAAATGCTTCAGAGCTGATGAAAAATGTGTCTCAGTTAATTGACCGATCAATTCATTTAAACGCAGAACGCCTGTCTGATTGGCACTGATTTGTGCCAGAAAATCACCTTTTGCTGAATCCGGTCGGCTCATATTTGAGGTGATATTGTGTAAAATTTTATTATCCAGCAAATCATTATGCATGATATACGTAGGCGATATAATCAGTCCTTCTTCCAGCAGAGATGTGGATAAGGGCATAGAGCCGGGTGTCTCGGCACCAATATCAGCATGGTGAGCACGATTCACAACAAAGGCAACAGGTTGTTCATTTTTTTTGCCTTCATCGACAGAACTCTGGTCAACAAAACTCTGATCAGCAGAATTCTTGCCCGTAAAGTGCCGGGTTAAAAAAACAGGGGCGATCATAGTCACATCAGGCAAATGCGTGCCCCCAAGATAGGGGTTATTCAACACCAGCATATCACCATGCTTCCAGGACTGAGTCCTGACAATATCAGCCATGGCATAGGCCATACTCCCCAGATGCACGGGGATATGAGCTGCCTGAGCACAAAGAGCACCCTCACCGTCAAATACCGCACAGGAATAATCCAGACGATCTTTAATATTAGGCGAAAAAGCACTGCGCCGCAGTACCGCACCCATTTCATCACAAATAGATTCGATACGACTGGCAAAGACACTGAGTTCAATTGCATTCATAATGGAGTTGTTGTCCGTCGTGTTTAAATCTAATAAAAAAGGTCTTTAAGTAACTATTCAGCGTGTTTAGATTTTGCTTCAGAACAAGGCATTCTTTCCAACAAGAGCGCACGGCCCTTTATGGGCGCCACAGGCGTTGTGTGAGCATATAAACCCTTTATGGGCGCCACAGGCGTTGTGTGACCATTTGAGTACGAAAATAACGCCGTTATGGAGTAAAAGATGAATACGATGAGTAGTTACGTCTTTAAAAAGTCAATTTCAGGCCTTATATTCTACATTATTACCGCTCTGAAAAGAGCAACTGTTTTAAAAAGAGTAAAACAAACATTAATACCTGACAATTTTACTATGTTATTATAGTAAAAAATAGTCTATACTTTACAGCAATTAATTTTTAGAAGTTTTTTAATACTATATAAACCTGCAATTAACATGGAGCAACAACATGGCATTTGAATTACCTGCTTTACCTTTTGAAAAAAGTGCACTGGCACCTCATATTTCTGAAGAAACACTCGAATATCATTATGGCAAACATCATAATACTTATGTTGTTAACCTGAACAACCTGATTGCAGGCACTGATTTTGAAAATATGTCTCTGGAATCAATTATCCAGAAATCAGATGGCGGTATTTTTAATAATGCCGCTCAGGTATGGAACCACACTTTTTACTGGAACTGCCTGAGTCCAAACGGCGGCGGTGAACCAGCAGGTGCTATTGCCGATGCCATTAATTCAACCTTCGGTTCTTTTGACAAATTCAAAGAAGACTTCACTGCAGCTTGTGTGACTAACTTCGGCTCTGGCTGGACCTGGCTGGTCAAGAACAGCTCCGGAGCATTAGAAATTGTTAAAACATCAAATGCCGGTTGCCCTCTGACCGATGGACTGACACCATTAATGACCTGTGACGTTTGGGAGCATGCTTATTATATTGACTATCGTAATGCCCGCCCTAGCTATGTTGGTGCATTCTGGAACCTGGTCAATTGGGAATTTGTTAACAGCAACCTTTAAGCTGGAAAAATCAGTTTCAGAGAAAATATTCTGAGCATAATTTATTTCCTCAGATTGGGATGGAGTACCCTCCAACCCTATTTTTATATTGTGCTATAGTTGTACTCAGGTTCTTACAAAATAAAACCGGTACAGTTATGGCGCATTATAATCTTATTTTTCAGGGTAAAATTATTGATGGTGCTTCACTTGATGAAGTGCAGAGCAATTTCGCACGGTTATTTAAAACCGATGCTGCCAAAACAGCAGCTTTATTCTCTGGCAAGACCATTGTTATCAAAAAAAACCTTGATACAGAATCTACAAAAAAATACCTGGCTATTTTGCAAAAAGCCGGTGCGCTTATTAAAGCAGTTAAGATAGAAGAGACTTCTGACAACAGTCCTGAACCTCTTGTAAACAATAATCTTAAACCTCTTTCATCAAATACATCGACTTCCCTATCCTCAAACAATAACCCCAGTAACAATGATACCCCTCTTCAAACTGCTGCAGATGGTCTGAGTGCAGGTCTTGCTTCTCTGGTCGGCTATAATAAACCGAAAGAACCATTGCCAGAAGATGACAGCAGTAACAATGAAGATTTACAACTTGCTCCTGAAGGCTCTGACATCCTGGATCATTCCCAATCCCAATATACTGAAAAAGCTGAAATACCTGATACCAGTCATCTCACTATGTCTGAAGCCGACACTGGCTCTTTAGCAGAGTTTACACAAAAAATTGCAGCCGTTGAGCTGCCTGATATTGACAATCTAACAATGAGCGAAGCGAACACCGGTACTATGGAAGAATTCAGTATAAATGCAGAACCAGTAGAATTGCCTGATATCAGTGATCTTAATATGGCAGAACAAGACAGTACACCGCTCTCTGCCGGAACACCTCAAGCTGTTCCGATTAACATACCTGACACTTCAGAGCTATCTATGTCAGAGCCTCAGGAAGGTACTCTTGAAGGTATTGAAATCAAAGCAAAGCCTGTTGATATCCCCGACATCAGCCATATGAAAATTGAGCAAGCGAAAGAAAAAAAAGACATCGGTGGAAAAGCAAGCTTTCAAATAGATTAAATAGCAATAGTCGATTTCTTATTAACAGCTATTTTAGTATAATAATATCTTCTGCTTTCTCGTTAGAATTAACAATAATAATACATAGGGAAATACTCGTGGCATTTCTAAGAGTACAACTAGAAAACAATATATATACCGACTTTAACCTGGAAGCGGGTCGTACATCTATTGGTCGTCATCCTGATAATGATATTGTTCTGCACAATTCTTCTGTATCAAATCAGCATTCACGTATCAATTTTGAACAAAAATACTTTCTCACCGATCTACGCAGTTCAAACGGCACATTTATCAATGGCAAAAAGATTCTTCATACCAAGCTGGCTGATGGCGATGTGATCAATTTTGCCGGAGTTCATGCGACCTTTTATGCTTGAGTTTGTCAGCTTTTAGCAAGACACTATAGTTCATCACAAGCAGCTGCTTCTCCATCTCTGAGACAATAGGCAGACCAGAAAGCTTAGAAAAAATAAGGCTCAACCAGCGCTTTAAACAACTCAGGCTGCTCTGCATGGAGCCAGTGACCTGCAGATTTGATCATAGAAAATGATGCTCCGGGAAATAATTCTCTGGTGAGTTTTTGATTCACCTTATTCAGGTAATCTGACTGGCCGCCGCCGATAAACAATACCCGCCCTGGAAAAGGCTCAATATTTTTGGTGTCCGGAAAACCGGTAATATCAGACATAGAATGAATAATTGCGTCCAGGTTCAAACGCCAGGAGTACTTAGCATTTTTAAATTGTAAATTTTGCAGTAAAAACTGACGTAGACTACTCTGTTCTATCATCTCAGCCAGGTAATGATCAGCATCATGGCGCGACTGGATTGACTCAAGCGGAAGCGACTGAAAAGCGTTTAATACATCAGAAAAATCATGCTCATAAGCCACCGGAGCAATGTCAACTACAACTAATTTGTGCACCATTTCAGGCTGAGATAAGGCCAGCCACATAGCCGCTTTGCCGCCCATACTATGAGCAATAATATTAACCGGTCCAGTTTGCTTTGGTGTAATGTCATGCTTAATAAAAGCCAGAACATCCTCGGCCATATGAGGATAATCCATTATAGCGGAGTGTGGTGATTTACCATGATTGCGCAAATCAAGTGAATAGACTACGTGTTTATCGGATAAAGAGCGGGCAATAGGATGCCAATTGCGATTACTGCCAAACAAACCATGTAAAATAAGAATTGGCGGGGTTTCTTCTCTTGATGGAGAGCCTTCAGCGGGTGGAGAGCCTTCAGCAGGTGGAGAGCCTTCAGC
>DAOVUK010000368.1 GCA_030632625.1 Gammaproteobacteria bacterium | reverse complement strand
CAAACTTTAACGCCACTATGATTCCTCGTCAGATTGAACTTATAATCTAATCCAGCATTTTAGCATTTTCTAATTAATTTGGAAAATTTCTATTCACTTAAATTTTAAAAAACTGTGCCTGTACTATAAATTTAATCATTAAAATATGTTCTTAAGCTATTTACTTTAATTAAAGAATGAATGCATTTCACAAAAAAAATAAAATCAGAAAAGGCCAGCAAAAAAAAGCACGCCGGGTTTTCGACTGATAGGACTGCGCGGCAAACTATTGCTAGTCACTCTGGCACTCTTTATTTTATCCATAGCCGGTCTGAGCTATTTAAAAGAATTAGAACTTTTTTTAAAACATAATCATGCTGTTTTTATCAACAAGACTATTGAAGCGTATTATCAATCTCCGGGATGACACAAACCTGGCACTGTCAAATGATGGTGATTTAATTGATAACAACAAACTCAATTCCATTTTCACCTCACTCACCAGCTACCGGACAAAAAGTACACAGGGTGTACATTTAGGACTGGGCCTGTATATTTCCAGTTTAATCTGTGAATTTCATAATGCTCAGTTAAAAGCCGTCAATAATGAACACAATCAATCAGTCAGTTTTATTTTAAGCATACCTGTTGATTAAACACTTACTTTTATAAACCGTGCAATTATTACAAAAATCAGCTATAAGGTTGATTAATAAAGTACTTAACTGATCAAACAAGATGATTAATAAGCCATATGGTTCTAAATTTCTTAAAATTTTTCTTACCTTTTCAACATCTTAACGATCACCAGTTAATTAAATTGGCTAATCTGATCCAGATTAAAAAAATCCCTGCCAATGAGACTTTCATTCAACTTTATAGTGATACCCCATACCAGTATTTTTTAATTGACGGCACAGTGGAAGTGGGTGATGAGACATTAACTCAATGGCTAATACATTCACGCAGCGAAAATTCCCGCAATCCATTATCCCGATACCGTCCAAGCCGTTATAGCGTTAAATCTGTCTCAGAAATAAAAGTCGTTATTGTTGATCTTGATACAGTGATACAATTTGCTAATAAAACTGCTCAGGACAATGCCGCTGAGAAAATTACAGAGCATTATCTTTACCAACGATTATTAAAAGACTTGAGCAATAATCGCCTGCAGCTGCCCAGTGTCCCGGATGTGGCAATAAAAATACGTCAGTCGCTCAATGATGAAAAAAGCAATTTCAAACACATTGCCAATATCATTGCATCTGATCCGGCAATTACCACAAAAATTATAAAAACAGCTAATAGTGCATTATATCGTTCAATTCATAAAATTGATGACTGCCAGATGGCTGTTACCCGGCTTGGCACCAAAGTCACCTCACAACTGGTGACTTCTTTTAGTATGAAAGAATTATTCACAACTAAAAATAAAGCCTTAAAAAAGAAAATGATGGCCATCTGGAAACACAGTCGTGAAGTGGCGGCACTGAGTTTTGTGCTGGCTAAAATCACTCCCGGTTTTAACCCTGAGCATGCATTACTGGCTGGTCTGCTCCATGATATTGGTGCTATCCCGATTATTACTTACGCAGATAAACATCCTGAAATTATGGACAGTGAAGTTGACTTTGATTATATGATACAACAGTTAAAAGGCGAAGTGGGTGCTGCCATTCTTACCAAGTGGAACTTCTCTGCAGATTTAGTGACCACAGCCAGAGAAGCAGAACACTGGTTACGCCAACCCGGTGAAAAACCAGAATATTGTGATATTATTATTGTTGCCCAATTACATGCACTGGTCGGTCAACCAGCAGCAGCAGAGTTCCCTAATCTGAATGAAGTGCCTGCTTTTACTAAACTGGCCCTGGGTCAGCTCACACCTGAGCTCAGCATTAAGGTACTTGAACAGGCAAAAGAGCAGATTGAAGAAACCATTAAGCTGCTGGCCTGAAAATAAATTCTATTTATTTGTAATATTTGTTATATTTGCACTATCGTAAAATAGACAATTAACCATTGAAGAGAATTAACAAACATGTTCAAACAACCCAGGCGATTTAATTTGCAAGCGATACTCGCTTTTCTGATTTTAATTTTACCATTTTCTCTGGTCATGGCATCAGACGGCAGTACTACAGTGGATCTCACCTCTTCTACCTATGGTATTATCGCCATCATTGTCTTTATTATTGCTTATAGCCTGGTTATTGGTGAAGAATTTCTGGATTTAAGAAAATCCAAGCCTGTTTTGATTGCCGCCGGTATCATCTGGATTTTAGTCGGCATGGCCTATAACACCATAGGTGAACCCCATGCTGCCGGCATCGCGGTAAAACATAATATTGAAGAATATGCAGAACTATTACTCTTTTTACTGGCAGCTATGACCTACATAAATGCTCTGGAAGAAAGAAATGTCTTTGATGCATTGCGCGCATGGCTTGTCTCCCAGGGCTACTCACTTAAAACGGTCTTCTGGATCACCGGCCTGCTGGCTTTTGTTATTTCACCCATTGCAGACAACCTGACCACCGCTCTGCTGATGGCTGCAGTGGCAATGTCTGTGGGTGCCGGAAATACCACTTTTGTTGCACTGGCCTGTATCAATATTGTTGTTGCAGCCAATGCCGGCGGTGCTTTTAGTCCATTTGGTGATATTACGACACTCATGGTCTGGCAAAAAGGCATTGTCCAGTTTGAGCAGTTCTTTGCACTGATGATACCTTCCCTGGTCAACTGGCTCATCCCAGCCGCCATCATGTCCTTCTCAGTTCCAAAAGGTCATCCCAAACCCATTGAATCCGAAGTCGTTGTAAAACGGGGTGGCTATTTTATGATCGGCCTGTTCCTGTTTACTATTGTAATGGCGGTAAGTTTCCACAACTTCCTGCATCTGCCTCCGGTACTGGGAATGATGACCGGTCTGGGCCTGCTCAAATTATTTGCCTTTTACCTCAAAAAACGTGAAACCGGAACACCTGAACCAGACTCATTAGAAGATTCTGCGATAAAGGATGCCGCTCTGAATGCTGAGGCACCCCAAAGCTATGACATTTTCAGTATTCTGGCCAGAGCCGAGTGGGATACTCTGATGTTCTTCTATGGTGTTATCTTATGTGTCGGTGGTTTAGGCACCTTAGGTTATCTTGCCCTGGTTTCAGAAATGATGTATTCCGGTGCAGGTATTATGGGCACCGGAACCACCGGAGCCAATATTATTGTTGGAGTACTCTCTGCAATCGTTGACAATATTCCCGTCATGTTTGCGGTACTGACTATGAATCCGGACATGTCACTGGGGCAATGGTTATTAGTGACATTAACAGCGGGTGTGGGCGGCTCTCTGCTGTCCATTGGTTCAGCAGCCGGTGTCGCTCTTATGGGACAGGCAAGAGGCATTTATACTTTCTTTGCACACATGAAGTGGACCTGGGCAATTGCTCTGGGCTATGCAGCCAGTATCTGGGTACATATGTGGATCAATGCTGATTTAATGGACACAGCTATTACTAGCGCAAAAGCCATGCATTAGGGGTGTCGTTTGGGAATTATTGTATTTAGAGCACGCTTCGGTGTGCAAGGGGTATTTCAGGGGGACGCTTCAAGCACATCCATGTGTCGCTCTGCTTCGCCATCCATGGCTCGATAAGCCCCCTAAAATACCCCTTGCACACCAAATCGCTTCTACATCATTCCCTCTCTGGAAGCGAAAAATCAAAAGCAAAGTCCAAAGCAGTTTACTGTGGTATTTGACTGAGGACACTTGCTTTTGATTTTTAACGCATTAGTGAGGAACATGATGCGACAAGTGCCGGGGGTGGAGGTGCTGTACAGTTCTGGGGTTTAGAAAAACAGGGATGTTTTTCTTAAAGCGTCACATGGATGGGCTTGCAGCGTCCCTAGAACTGTACAGCACCTCCACCCCCGGAACGCCTCCGCTTAAAGCGCCTACTGTTGGTAAAGCACCATTTCCGAACGCCAACCTTACCGTAGTTGCGGCGCAACGCCAAAACCACTTATTTCTGCCATTGTTGAGGCCACCGAAGCGCCCATTTTTTTAGCAAAGCGGTCAAGAAGAT
>DAOVUK010000189.1 GCA_030632625.1 Gammaproteobacteria bacterium | reverse complement strand
CTTGTTTATTATTGCTTCAAAAACCTTTAGCACATCAGAAACGATGTTTAATGCGGTGACCGCAAGAGGCTGGTTTGTTTCCAGGGTAAAGAACAAGGAATTTATAAAACAGCACTTTGTTGCCGTTTCGACCAATACCGAAGCCGTACAAAATTTTGGTATTGATAAAAACAATATTTTTGAATTCTGGGACTGGGTTGGCGGGCGTTATTCCTTATGGTCTGCCATAGGACTTTCAATTGTTATTGCCATAGGTATGGAGGCCTTTAAAGAATTGCTCAAAGGTGCAGCCAGTATGGATGAACATTTTTCCCAGGCACCGCTGGAAGAAAATATGCCGGTGATTATGGCATTGCTGGGCGTCTGGCATAATAACTTTTTTGCTGTTCATTCCCATGCGGTGATGGCCTATGATCATTATTTAGGTCTGTTCCCCGGTTATCTGCAGCAGCTTGATATGGAAAGTAACGGCAAGCATGTAAACCGGGATGGTGAAACAGTGGATTATTGTACCGGACCTGTTATCTGGGGAGAGCAGGGTATCAATGGTCAGCATGCTTTTTATCAGCTGCTGCATCAGGGAACACAGGCCATTCCCTGTGACTTTTTAGCGGCACTGGATTCTTATAATCCCGGCTGCGGACATCATCCGGTATTGATGTCAAATTTCTTTGCTCAGACTGAAGCATTGATGCGGGGTAAAACCGAAGCTGAAGCAAGAGAGGAAATGACAGCACAAGGCTTATCTGAGGATGAGATTGAATTATTAGTGCCGCATAAAGTCTTTGCAGGCAATCGCTCCAGTAACTCAATTCTGTTTAAGGAACTTGATCCCTATACTCTGGGAGCACTGATTGCCCTCTATGAACATAAAGTGTTTGTGCAGGGCAATATCTGGCGACTTAATTCCTTTGATCAATGGGGTGTTCAGCTGGGTAAACAGTTAGCCAGTCAGATCCAGTTTGATCTGGTTGATAATGAGCCCGTGGTTAGCCATGATTCCTCAACCAACGGGCTGATTAATTATTATAAGCGTTTTCGTAATATTGAAGGCAATAAATTACTCAGTTGTGATAATGACTGGAGTTCATTGCAGGAAATTATGGAGCAGGAATTTGAAAATAAGAGTTAGAATGGTTAATCGATAAAACCATTACCTGGTTGTACCTGTTGGGTACCACCGGAAACTTTAGTAAAGGCTTTATTGTAAGCGGTGGGTGTTGAAAATAATTTGCCAAAACCGTGAGGACCAAACATTTTTAAATCATAGAAATAAGCGGCAATTCTGAAACGCGCATGCAGGGCAATAATTTTATTACCATCAACCATAATTTCATAAGGTAAATAGGCGGTTCTCTTTAGAGGTAAATAATCAATAATATCCATTGTTGTTTTGGTATTTAACGCTTCATCACCAGAATCTTTGTCATTCATAGCAATACCAAAGACAACCTGTTTTTTCCCCGGGATTTTAAGTTCGTAGACTTTTGTAATACCACTGTCTTTTTTATTGAAGCCTTTAATGAGAGCTGCAATTGCTTTGACATGAGTATCATACTCAGGTAGTTCATAGAATGAGTCAAAGTCCTCAAGACCAAAGCTGTACTTATATCGTTTTAGTTTCCTGGCGCTTAAGCCGTCGCCGCCAAAAAATTGTTTAAAGCCGAAAGCCTGCTTCATTTGCTCCTGTATGGGCTGCATATCAACGTTTTTCATACGATAAGCATGCTGCATATAAACCGGATTGGTATAGGCAATTTGCATTTGCTTGTTACTTCTGGTCAGACTGATACGTTGAGGGGCTGCAAAACCGCCATATTGTGTTTCAGAAGACAAAGATTTCAACTCATCACTGGTGATAATATAGATATAGGCATCATCATAAGGTGAATACTCTGCAATAATGGCAAAAGGGGATTGCTTAATTTGTTGTGCTACTTTGGCTTTGGCTTCATCCATTTTAATACTGCTTTGTTCAGCCAGAACAAAAGGTTTGAATGTTTCTTTATCTGCAGCGTGTAAAGATAAGCTTGTTAAACTTAAAAAAAGCAAGAGCAGCGTGTGAACAGAAAGGGAAATATTTCGCCAAAAAAACATAAATGAACTCCAGGCCTACTTGAATGTCGGTTTTATTATTATTTAATAATGATATAGAGGGTGCTATAGGATATTTAAGATGAGCTTTTTGTTATAGAAAAGTTTTCTAATCTTTGATATATATCATTAATATCCACAATTTACCTTATGTTTTAAAATATTCATAGTTTATTCCACGTTTATTTTAGAAATATTGAGTTTTTTGTACTATAAATTGTAAAATAATATTGAGTTATCTGTTTATTATTGACACAGGCTGTGAACAAGAGACATTTAGCTGACTGAATGGGTTTAAACATTGTAGGAAATGAATGGCTAACTTAACAAAACAGCATCAGTTTTTAGAGAAACTGATTGATTATCAAATAGCAGATCATCTTAATAAAGAACAGTCAGATATTCTCTTTCAATCAATTGACACTTTTTTAAAAGAGCCGCAAGCATCTGATTATACTCTGGAATCAATCGCTGTCCGGATTGTTAAAATGGGCGTTGATTATGAAGCCTATGTTTCAGCTTTGATCTTCAAGACACTGCCGGATGAATTTACCAAAAGGGAACTAGTCAAACTTGAAGAGGAATTCTATAGCTATATTGAAAAAGAATTGTATGGCAAAGGTCTTGATAAACGCATTACGTTGAAACTCATTGAACAAATAAGCAGACAAAATCCTGACCTCAATGAAAATATGGCAGAAAAAAAAGCCATGGGGAATTGGGGATGGCTATTACCACATGCCCTGACACAATTAGTCATTGATCAAATTATCGAATCGATTGACAATGCAAAAGTTGAAGCCAATAAGGGAAAAAAGAAAGGACGCAAGATTCGAATAAAAAAAATGGACTAGGAGCTTATCCGAGAATGGACACCGTAGCGAGGGAAAGCTGTTTTGTACCCAAAAAGAGGGGCATAGCAAAGTCAGATTTTGCTATCATTTTAGGCGAATAGTTGCCCTATGCTCTTTGAAATAAAAGCATGAAAATGATGGTGAAATCTGGCCAAAATCAGCTTTTCCGCAGTAGGATTTCTATTCTCGGACAAGCTCCTATGATGGCCCATCAGCATTAGGCTGCTGATTTAAGCGTTGAGAATATGACATGAAACAGAAAAATCTTAAGAAGCAGGCATTATTTATTTATTTTCTCTCGGCTGTCATTCTTTTATTGAGCATATATATCAGTTATGTCAATCAGGACTGGCAATGGTTTTCAAGATCAGGATCTATGATCGTTATTTTAGGTATTTATCTTACCTCCAGCCAGATTATTGAAAATAGTCACAGGCTTGGACAACACCGTGCCGCCTATAAAGATGGAAATTTTCAAAGAGACTGGGCACGCGGTAAACGGGGAAATATCCTGCGTCATACACTGAACCATGAAGAAGAAACATGGGTTATGGGTAAGTGCGGTTTTAATCTACTGATAATAGGTACCCTGATTTGGGGTTTTGGTGATTTATTTTCACTATTCGTTTAATATAATCAATATAAAGTAACTACTCTTATATGCTCTTTTATTTAAACAAAGGACTACTATGATTAAGAAATGCCTTTTTCCTGCTGCAGGCTATGGCACACGTTTCCTGCCGGCAACAAAATCCATGCCCAAAGAAATGCTCCCGGTGGTTAATAAACCATTGATTCAATATGGCGTTGAAGAAGCCATTGAAGCAGGTTTGACCAATATGGCAATTGTCACCGGTCGAGGAAAACGTGCCATGGAAGATCATTTTGATGTCAGCTTTGAACTTGAGCACCAGATTGAGGGGAGTGACAAGGAAGAGTATCTGGAAGGCATCCGGGCAATTATGGATACCTGTACTTTTTCCTATACTCGTCAGATTGAAATGAAAGGATTGGGGCACGCAATTTTAACGGGTGAACCTCTCATAGGTGATGAACCATTTGCAGTGGTTCTGGCAGACGATCTCTGTCTGGCGGATGAGGGTGGTGATGGTGTTCTGGCACAAATGGTCAAACTCTACAAGCAATTTCGATGCAGTATTGTGGCAGTAGAAGAAGTACCCATGGAAGAAGTGCATAAATATGGTGTTATTAAGGGGGAAATGATCCGCGATGATATTTTCCAGATCAGTGAAATGGTCGAAAAACCTGCGACTGAAGATGCACCCAGTAATCTTGCTATAATCGGCCGTTATATTTTGACCCCGGATATTTTTGACATCTTAAGAGAGACAACTGCGGGTGTTGGCGGAGAAATACAAATAACCGATGCTTTGATGAAGCAGGCCAGAGAAGGTTGTGTGCTGGCTTATAAATTTAAAGGCAAACGGTTCGACTGCGGCAGTATTGACGGTTTTATCGAAGCAACTAATTATTGTTATAAAAAATTTTATAAATAAAAGTTGTTTATAAATTCCGGGAGCCTGAACTTTCGCACAGGCTCCTGCAATCTGTGTTATTTCACACATCCACTCAGGGGTAGATATTACCCTATTCAAATAGATTAGAATATACTAATGGAAAAACGTACTTTCTGGATGCTGGCTGTTTCAGGTCTTTTGATAGCCGCTCTGATTTTTGCCGGCTATTACAAAGTAGAAATGGCCAGAAAAAACAATATTATTGCTCGGGTTGAGCCGGATAAAGCCTGTGATCTTCAGAAAAAGGCCTGCAGTCTGACCCTGCCTAATGGTGGTCAGGTGACTCTGGAGATTGAACCCCGCCCCATTCCTCTGGTGCAAAACTTAAAAATTAAAGTCAATATCAAAGATATAGAGGCTGAAGCGGTTTCAGTTGATTTTAAAGGCACGACCATGAATATGGGGCCTAATAATGTCACGCTTAAGGCGCAGCAGCCGGGACTTTATGACGGTCAGGGAATGCTGCCCGTTTGTATCCGCAATAGTATGGAATGGCAGGCTGATGTTTATGTTCAAACGGGTGAAGGCATTTTTGTTGCTCCCTTTATCTTTGTGACCAGAAAACATTGATGCGCCTGTTCACCATGCAGAAAATTTAATCGTGTTTTATTCAACCTTGATTTACAAAACTCTCAAATAAAGACAGCAAACCAACAATATGAATAAAGTCTTACCTTTTTTTATTATCATCCTGACGATTGCTTGCCTGTACGTATTGTTTTTCTGGCAGCCTGCGGTCGATTCTGATCAGCAGTTACCACAATATTCTCAGCCAACAGGTGGTGGCTTTACGCTGCAGACGCTGTCCGGTCCCGCTTCTTTAAAAGATTATCGCGGCAAAGTCGTTCTGCTTTATTTTGGTTATACCATGTGCCCTGATATTTGCCCGACCAATTTAGCCATGATGTCCAATGCCTTAATGCAGATGGATGATGATGAGTTAAGCCGGGTTCAGGGGATCTTTATTAGTGTTGATCCGCAAAGAGATACACTGGAAAGATTATCTGAATACACACAATATTTTCATCAATCACTGATAGGCATGAGCAGTACACCGGAAGTCATCAGAGAACTTGCTGATCGTTATGGTGTTGCCTATCAGAAAGTGGTGCAGGAATCTGCGGCAAATTATGCAGTTGATCACTCATCTGAAACTTATGTCGTTGATCCGCAGGGGAATCTTGTTGAACGATTACCACATGCAGCACCCCCCGCAGAAATTCTGGCTGCGATCAGAAAATATTCTATTAATTAACAGCAAGTGCTTTATTGAAGATGTATAAATTTTCAATATTTACAACAAAGAGGTTTTTATGAAAACAATGATATCCCGTTTATTTGTATTGCTTAGTCTTCCCCTTATTTTCACTTTCAGCTCGGCTATGGCCGGTGATATTAGCATTATCGATCCTTATGTCAGAGCAGTGCCTCCCGGACAAGAGGTCAGTGCTGCTTTTTTACAGATGGAAAATAGCTCAGCAGAGACCCGTTTTCTTATCAATGCCACCAGCCCTGTTTCCAAAGTGGTTGAACTGCATTCCCATGTCCATGACAATGGCATGATGAAAATGCGCCGGGTTGAAGCCATTGAAATTCCAGCCAATGGCACAACGGTTTTAAAACCAGGTGGGTTACATATCATGCTGATTGACCTGCATGATGGACTCAAGTTAGATCAAAAAGTGGCAATCACTCTGGAATTTAAAGACGGCAGCAGTCAGGTCATTGAAGCACCGGTACGCAAGATCATGATGAAAGGGATGATGAAGGGCGGTATGATGAAAGGCGCTATGATGAAAGAAGGAATGAGCAAAGACGGAATGATGATGAAATAAATTATTAGTTTGAAATAGGGCTCTTCACAAAAAGGCGTACTTTCCAAATATTAGCAAAACTACCTTATTTGCCGTTAATATAAATCAAATGGTAGAGCGTAGAGACGTTGCATGCAACGTCTCTACCATGTATGAACGGCTGAACTCGACTCTGCTTCTGAGAGAAGGTTCAGCTAGCCACAAGTGCTCAATCTCTTCGGATATTTTTAGCCGCATCATAGAAAATATTGTCTTCCCGTTCATCATAGGCCTGTTTTTCCTGCCTTCTTTTGCTAAT
>DAOVUK010000386.1 GCA_030632625.1 Gammaproteobacteria bacterium | reverse complement strand
TTTGTTTAAAGCTTGATTGTATTGTTTTAAACTCAGCTTCATCATTTTCCCGAAGACCTAAATGATAAATAAGATGTACAACTGTTTCATTTTCAATTGCAGACTTTAAATCATCTATTGAAGAAAAGTAGTGTACCTGATAGTTTGTTTCTGGCAATTCATTAGAAAAATGTTCGGTTATTTTTTTAATGACAGAAAAGACAAAAATATTCACGTGAGATCGGTTATCCTGTTATTGTTCTGTTACAACTGATAATTGCAATTCACGGAGCAAGATACCCATAGAATCAATTACCCGGTATTTTGCCAGGACATTTTCATATTGATTTTTTATATTTTCTGAATGCGCTGAAAATATTTCATTTTCAGTGTTCAGCAAATCCAGTAAGGTGCGCTCTCCAATACGAAACTGCTGCTCATAGGCATTGCGTGTTTTGACTGTAGAATCTACATATTTTTGTAGAAAATCAGCCCGTTTATTTGATGATTTATAAGCGTTCCAGGAAATTTCAACTGCTTTAACAACTTTTCTTCGAGTCACATCAAGTCTTCTTTGTGCTTCACGAACAAGATAAGCATCTTTAGAAACCCGGGCTTTATCAGCCCCACCCTGGAAAAGATTGTAGCGAACATTGATCATCGCATAGTGGCCATTGTCATGTCCTCTGACACCATTCTGGTTATCAGCCCACTCACTACCCAGCTCCAGCTCCAAATCAGGATAAAAATTACTTTTGGATGTTCTGCGCTGCATTTTTACTGAACTGATATCGGCCTGAGCAGCCATTATAGCCGGATGATTTTCTAATGCTTTATCAAGTGTCTGTTTAAAATCTTTTGGAAAGTCCAGGCCAAAAGAAGCTTCTTCAAGCGCATCTGAAGGCATTGTTCCGATAATTTTTTCATATTCAGTCAGCGCATCCTGAAGATTATTTTTTTCTGCTTCCAGATTTGAATAGGCAAGATTAAGACGTCCTGTGATTTGACTGAGTGAGCCTTGATTATCTGCTCCCATACTTGAACGCAGTTCAACCTGATCGTGAATTTTTTCATGAATTGTGACATTATCCTGAGCAAATTTAACCAGCTTTTGTGTTCTAAGCACATTAATAAATGCCGTTATAGCATCAATGGTGACTTCCTGAGATAAATTGATCAATTGATATTGAGCAGAATCAGAACGATACTCATGTCTTGCTGTTTCACTGGATGTCTCATAACCATCGAACAACATCTGGCGCAGCACAATATCGGCTTCCTGACGATTCATACTTCTGGAATGTCCGAATTTAGTAACACGAGTCGAATTATTATCGGATGTTTCGGTACCATAGCCTGCAGTGACATCAATTTTTGGATAATATCCCGATTGAGCCTGACGAATTTCAGAATCCCGTGACAGTTTCTGGTTTAATTGCTCAAGCACTTCAGGATTGGTTGTAATTGCCTGCTCAGTTGCCTGAAGAAGGGTAACTGCATACCCTGCCGGACTTAATGCGAACAAAGCAGCAAGTAAATAAGAAGTATTTAAAAAATATCTGAAAACCTGCATTAGACAGACTGACCTTTAGAATAATTGTAATATATAAAATGCGTAATAATTTTAACCCTGGAATTCTAATTTTTTAACCCGACAAAATATATAGGCTTATCCCTAGGTCCTGATGAAATAACTCTATGTTTTTACATAAATTTTTATTTTTCACTTAAAGCCTTTTGTTTTGCCTTTAATATGGGTTTTAAAAGATAGTCCATAACAGTCTTCTTACCCGTTAAAATATCAACCTGAGCTATCATACCCGGAATAATGGGAAAAGAATCAGCAGTTTCACCCAGATAACTTTTTAAAGTTTTAACTCTTACAAGATAATGGCTTTCGCCTTTATCATCAGTAATTGAATCGGCACTGATATGAATTACTTTAGCTTCGAGACCACCATAGATAGCAAAATCATAAGCAGTAAATTTAACAATGGCCTTAAGTCCGGGGGACAAATAAGCAATATCTGAGGGTCTTACTTTAGCTTCAACAAGCAACGCATCATCTAATGGGACAATTTCAATGAGATCCATACCCGGTTGAACCACACCATAAATGGTATTAATAAACAATTGCTTAATGGTGCCTTTTACCGGAGAACGAACATTGGTTCGGTGTACTTTATCTTCAAGGGTATCAATCGATTCAAGAATTCTTGGAATTTCTGCTGACACCTCATTAAGTTCTTCTCTGGCCTCACTTTGAGAGCGAATAAAAAGTTCTTCAATTTTATTTTTTGTTTCTTGAATACTGGATTTAATTCTGGGAATCGATAATATGACGGCATTAAGTTGACCTTCCAGTTCATTAACCTGCCGTTCTCTTTTAATCACATCAACCTCTGAAACAGCACCAGCCTTAAATAAAGGTTTAATAATGTTCAACTCTTTTAATGCCAGTGTATAACCACGTTTAATCTGCCGCTGTTTTGATTCAGCTTCCCTGATTTCCTGCTCCTGTTGTTCAACCTGGCTCTTTAAAATATTATGATTGCTTTGCAGTCTTCTCTTATGTGTCTTAAATAAGGCTAGCTCATTCTGCGCTAAATCTGCTGCTTCCTCAATAACCAGAGGTGGTATCTGAAATTCATCTAAGCCATTTGCCTCAGCAGTTAAACGGGCTGCTTTAGCAAGCAGTTCAAGATATCGAAGTCGGCTTTCCATAAATGACGACTCAAAATTAGTATCATCAATTTTCAGTAAAACCTGATCTTTTTCAACTTTATCACCCTCTCTTATCAGGATTTCAGTGACAATGCCGCCTTCAAGATTTTGCACTATTTGCACCTGATGTGATGGTATAACCTTACCTTCACCGCGGGAGATTTCATCCAGAGGCGCATTATCAGCCCAGAAAATTAAGGCGGAAACCATAATAACAATCAGATAAAGCAGCAAGCGGGAGCGCTTTGGTGACTGCTCCAGCATAGCGGCACTGGTGCTGCGAATAAAATCTAAATCACCTGCTTCCAGAGCAATATCCGAATGAGCAGAAGAATGCTTTTCTGCATCATGTAGTTCAACTTCAGGCAGCTTATTATTGTCTGACATTGATTTTACCCTGTTTCAGAGCATCCAGAACCTGCGCTTTAGGACCGTCTGCAACCACAGTGCCCTGTTCAATAACGACAATCCGATCAACCAGTTTTAATAGTGAAGCACGATGAGTAACCAGAATAAAGGTCCGATCTGAAATTTCTGCTTTTAATTTCGCCAATAATTCCGCTTCTGTAGCATTATCCATAGAATTACTGGGCTCATCCATTAATAAAATGGGCGGGGACATAACTAATGAACGGGCGATAGCAACACTTTGCCGTTGTCCGCCAGATAAACCTTCACCCCGCTCCCCTACTTTCATATCAAAACCGGAAGGGTGTTTATTCACAAATGTATCAACACCGGCAACACCGGCAACACGAATAATTTCAGCACCGGGAATATGAGGGGCTTTTAAAGCAATATTTTCCCGAATGGTACCATGAAACAAATCAATATCCTGTGGTACATAACCAATATTTCGTCTCAGATTTGCCGGATCAACCTGATTCAAATCCAGATCATCAATTTTTACTGAGCCTTCACTGGGTGAATACAGTCCCATAATCAATTTTTCTAATGTCGTTTTACCTGAACCAATTCGTCCAATAAAAGCCACCTTTTCAACCGGAGAAATTTTCAGAGAGATATTGGACAGCGCCTTGTCTTCCTGGCCGGGGTAACTAAAACTGACATCTTTAAATTCAATCCCGCCTTTAAAGGTCGCCCGGGGAATATACGATTTA
>DAOVUK010000130.1 GCA_030632625.1 Gammaproteobacteria bacterium | reverse complement strand
GCCTCGAAATACCCCCGCAAGGCTAACCAGCCCATCGAACCCTCCTGACCACATCACGTATCTCACTATGGGCGTAAAAGCAAAAGAATAAATCAAAAGACAAGAAAAAGCATTCGGACTCAAGCTCTGGCCTTATTCTCTGCTTTTGATTTTGCTTTTCCACTCCCAGCGAGAAACGTGATGTGGCCAGGAGGGTTCGATAGGCTGGTTAGCTTTGCGGGGGTATTTCGAGGCAGGACGCCGAGGATAAGCGACCCAGGGATGGGCTTGAAGCGTCCCCCGAAAAGCTAACCCGCCCATCGAATCATCCGTTTTTAGCACCACATTTCGAGCGCCACCTCATTCTTTAAATTACCGTTCTGGTAGTTAACCGTCATTCTTAATTAATAACAGGTTCAGCCTGATCTGCTCATGATTCAAGCAAAACACGACTTTGTCCTCCCCCCATTTTCTCCACAACCACACGCACACCAATGCGTTCCACCAGAATCGGGACATGCGAGATAATACCAACCTGACGGCCCAGTCCTTGCAAAGTATCCAGACTGGCGATAGCAATATCCAGTGTTTCCTGATCCAATGTGCCAAAACCTTCATCTATAAATAATGATTCCACCTGGGTTCTAGTAGATGACAGGGAGGCAAGACCCAGAGCTAAGGCCAATGACACCAGAAAACTCTCCCCCCCTGAAAGACTTTGCACACTGCGAACTTCATCAGCCATATCACGATCCATTATCTGCAGATCCAGATCAGTACCGGGTACCCGCTGTAACTGATAACGGCGGGCAAAATCATTCAGATGTTCATTGGCATGCGCAAGCAGCGATTCCAGAGTCAGACTCTGGGCAAAAATTCTAAATTTATGGCCGCTGGCAGAGCCAATCAGCTCATTCAGAGCGCCCCATTCACGGCAATTTTCTTTTTGCACATCCAGTTCCACCTGAATCTTTGCTATACGTTGTTTTTTCTCAGTATCCAGCTTTAATTCAAGCTGTTTTTCATGCAGTGCAGCTTGCATGCTATGTATTATTTTCAGTTGTTCCTTTAGCTGTGTTGATATATCATCCTTCGAGATTTTCTTTAAAGACTCTGGAAAGATCTCAAATTGTACCTTATGCTGTGCCAGCTTTAAATTTCGTTCCACTAATAGTGTTTCTGATTTAAGCAAATTGTTGTTCAGCAGACTAAAATCATCCTGCTGTTTTTTGATCCATTGCTCATCATATTGTAATAAGCGTTTGAGCTCTGATAATTGCAGAGAATAACGATCCAATTGTGAGTTTAACTGCGTTTCCTGAACGGATTTCTGTTGTTTGTTCTGCTCAATATGTTGCTGCAGATAAAGACATTGTTCAGTGATTTTTATTTGCGTTTGTTTTATCTGCTCAAGTGAATTCTTTTTTGCATCCAACTGAGTTGATAATTGGCTGATAGCATGAGTAAAGGAGGTTTCAATGGCATCGGCATCCATTGTTGACACGGCTTTCTGCTTCTGTTCATCAGAAATAATAAGCTGATGTCCGGAAAAAACCTGTTGCCGTTCATCCTGCAGACTCGCTTTGTGTCCTTGTCTTTTTTTCAGTTCCTGCTGATGTTTATCCAGCTGCTGCTGTAAATTATTAATATTGTTCAGCAGGACTCTTTGTTCTGCGATCACTTGCCCCAGTTCTTTTTCTTTATGCTGCAGCTGGTCTTTACTTGTCTGTCTCTGGTCAATGGTTTTCTGCAGTAGAATAAACTGTTTTTGCTGCTCTTTGTTTAATTCTAATTGTGAGTTTAATTTCTCAATTTCCGGCAATAATTGTTCTTCGTTTTGCCTGTCCCGAACAAAGTCCTGTATTGGTTTTAAATTCTCACCCACAATAATACGATTAATGATAACTTTTTGCCACTGACTATCCAGTTGTTCTGACTCTGAAATCAACTGCTGGTATTGTTCATTCAGCCGTAATTGCTCCGCTTTCTCATGTTCTATTTTCTGCTGAAGATTATTGACCGTAATTGAGCAGGATTGTACTGATTTTTCCAGTTCATTCACCCGTTCCGTCTGCTGCTGATAGTGTTGATGCAGAATTAAATCCTGTTCTGCCCAGGGGTGTTCTGTTGAGCCGCAAACAGGACATGCCTGTTCTTTTTTTAACAGACTACGCAGTGATTGAGCGCCCTGAGTCACTGATTCCTGTATAATGACAAGTGCACGTCTGGCTTCTTCAAGTAAGGCTGTTGATACCTGATATTCAGAATTCTTTAGGTCTTTGCTTTTTCGCCATTCATTTAAGCGATTATGCTGTTCTGCCTGTTTTTTCTTATTGTGTTTCAGGTTTAATTCTGTGCCAATATATAACTGATAAATCTGGCTGGCTTGTTGTAATTGTTTGCGTTGTTGTTCAATATTGTCTTTTTGCTGATTAAGTTCTTCAAGTGATACTTGCTGTCTCTGCTTTTGTAATTGACTTAATTCTTCTGTTATATTTAAGATTTCCTGCTCTCGCATTTGCTGCTCATCAAGCACTTTATCCAGATCAATTCTTTTGCTTTCAACTTCTGTTAAAGAAATGCTTAACGCTTTATGCACTTTTTGCTCGGCAGCACATTCCTCTGCAATCAGTTTTATTTGCGTATCAAGTTCCCGTGCTTTTAAAAGCGCCGGTTTTATTTTTTGATATTGCTGCTCTGTGTTTTTTAATTTATCCAGTATTTGTTTAACACTGACAGTCAGTTTCTCTTTATTTATTTTTACAATCTCACCTTCATCTGCAGCCTGTTTTAATTGGGCTTCGAATTCAGATATTTTTTCAAGCAGTTTATTCAATCCCTGCAATAATGGCCGTAAGCCCTGTATGGCGATTATTTTTTCTAATTCTTTGTTTGAAGCTTCTTTTTCTGTTTTTTTATACTGCAGATCAGATAAAGTCCGGGTAACGGATAATTGTTCTTTTTGTAATTGCTCTTTTACATCATGCCATTGAAGTATTGCACGACTGCTGTCAATATTTTTATTGTAAAGAAGTATTTCATCGTCCAGCTCGGTGATTTTGAACTGTAAATCCTGTCTTTGTTGATTTTCCAGAGGCACATCATATTTTATTTTATCCTCAATGCGATTTAACAGCTGCTCCTGTTCCTGAAAATTTCGAAAGGCCGAAACAGATAATTGAGAATAAATTTCTGTCCCTGTGATCCGTTCTAATAATGCCGAACGTTCATCACTTCTGGCTTTTAAAAAAGCAGAAAAATCACCCTGAGCTAATAACACAGAACGACGAAATTGTTCAAAAGTCAGCCCGATTTTCTCACTAATAACGTCCAGAGTATCACTTTTATTTTGTCCCAGCATTTCATTGCTATCAATATTCATTAAAGTGACTGATTGTTTCTGCAGACGTCCTGATATTTTATTTCGGGCCCGTTTAATTTCCCAATGCGCCCGATAAAGCTGCTTATCAATGCCGATAAAATCCACTTCTGCATAGGCACCGGCGGTTCCGCGACTGACAATTGAGCCGACATCATTACTGCCGATACGTTGTTTTTCATCTTCATCAGTACGGCCCACTTTGACATGAGCGCTGCCGATTAATCGGGGAATTTTATCAAATAAGGCCAGACACATAGCATCCAGCAAGGTGCTTTTTCCTGCACCGGTATGACCGGTAATGGCGAATAAACCTGCCTGTTCCAGCGGCGCTTTATTCAAAGCAATTTCAAAATCACCGCTGAGACTTGCCAGGTTTTTACCGCGAATAGCCAGAATACGCATTATTCCTGTCCCTCCACCGTCTCCAGCAGCTGCTGAAAAAGAGCAGTGATATTTTCCGGAGCCTGCTGAGCAAAACTGCGCTGATAACATTGTTGAAACACATCTTCAGGATGCAGTTCTTCCAGACGTGTCTGTTGTTTTTTGTCGGCCAGAGCTTGTCCTTTTCCCGGATAGTGTACACTTATTTTTAATAATCGAACTGCCTGACCTTCCAGCATAGCTTCAATCTGCTGACGCAGGCCGGGTTCAGGCTTATCCAGTTCAACTTTAATCTCTAACATGGGATAGGCTGCCCGAGTCTTTTTATGCTCTTTATCTTTTTTATCCAACGGCTCACTTGCTAAGTTGTCAGACTCAGACTGTTCACCGGTAAACGCTTCTTGTGCAAAATTTTGTTGTGCAATAAGTGCTTCCAGTTCAGATAATGCAGCAAAACCGTGCTCAGGAATACATTGGATCAAAACCGCACGGGGAATAATGATTTCCTGTATTTGAATTGTCTCTGTAGTCTCAATTTCAGAGTTTTCAGCAGGTTCAGCAGGTTCAGCAGGCAATATAATCTGGCTGATTTGATGTTTATAATTTCTTTCTGTAAACGATAAAGGAATAGGTGAACCACTGTATCGAATCAGTGTTTTTCTGCTTTTATCAGAAGTATTTTTTGCGCTGCCTGGTAACGTGAAAGTGACCTGTTGTGCTTTATGCAGATGCCCCAGGGCAACATAATCAATATTTTCATTAAAAATACCGGCTGGTAAAGCATGCTGATTGCCGCCCAGAATTCTGCGTTCACTAAGTGCCGACAATTCAGTACCGACCATATAGCAATGCCCGGTCAATATTTGACCGATAGAATCATCAAGCTGCAGATCTGCTTTATACTGTTGCATTTTTGCAAATAACTGCTGATAAAGATCAGCGACTCCCTGAATAAGCGGATCATCTGTTTCGTTAAGCGCCTGTCCGCTCATTTGAGGCAGATCTGCATTGCGAATAAAAGGCATTGCGCCGCAAATTGCCCTGATTTCACCACCTTGATCGGTCAATGGAATCAGCAGACGCTGCCAGTCAATGCCGCCGTTTTTCACACGAGTCAGCCCCCCGACTACGTGAATGCCCAGACTTTGTAAAATTTGTGAGGGGGCATCTAATCTGGATGCCGAGTCATGATTGCCGCCAATGATAATAATATCTAATGTCTGACTGCATTGCCTGGCTTTAAGCAGAAAATCATAGAAAACAGACTGAGCACTGGCAGGCGGATTGGCTGAATCAAAAATATCACCGGCAATAATTAAAACATCAGCTTCAGTTAGCTCAATTTGCCTTAACAGCCAGTTTAAAAAAGCCTCATGTTCATATTTTCTGGAGATGCCATGTAAGCGATGCCCCAGATGCCAGTCAGCAGTATGTAAAATCTTTAACATATTTCCACTCTTAATAAGATAATCCGGCTGTTTTTTCTTACTAACCATTTGAAGTAGTGTAGTTTACTGTTAAAATAACTACATAGCACTCTTATTTATCAGCGTATTTATCAAGCTGAAGGCATTTATAATAAAAAAGTAACTACTCAGCATATTCATCTTTTACTCCATAACGGCGTTATTTTCGTACTCAAATGGTCACATATTTCTATATGCTCACATTTTCCGTGCGAAAATGCCTTGTTCTGAAGCAAAATCTAAACACGCTGAATAGTTACTAAATAAAATCATTGGGGCTAAAATGATACGTGATTCTCTAAGCATTCTGGTTGTTGACGATATGAAATTCAGTTGTGAATTTATTCGCCGTGCTCTAAATAAAGAAGGCTATACCGCTGTTGATGTCGTTAATAATGCACCTGAGGCCCTGACCCGGTTAAAACAGCATCCTGTTGATGTTGTCCTGGCTGACTGGCTTATGCCGGAAATGGATGGTCTTGAATTAGCCCAGAGAATTCGCCAGCTGGACAAAAACAATCAGCATTACACCGGTATTGTGCTGTTGACTGCCAAAGATGATATTTCATCCATCCGTACTGCTTTTGAAGAAGGTGTGGATGATTATATTGTCAAACCGCCAAATCAGATAGAACTGGCTGCCCGGGTTTATTCAGCCGGTCGTGTTGCAACCATGCAAAATGAATTATTACAGAGCACCAAAAACCTTCATAAGCTTTTTGAATTAAAATGTACAGTGGATCAAATTACCGGTCTTGGTCGCCTTGATGACACCCAGAACCGCCTCGATGCTTTATTAAAACAAACTCACTCAAGAGGTGGTTCAACCTGTTGCGCCATTTTAAAAGTGACTGATCTTGACAGTATAATAACGTCATACGGCAAAACGGTTCATGAGCAGCTTATGAGCAGTGTGGCAACGAGAATATGTCGACATGTCCGACCGATTGATCTCATCGGTCATACACAACAGGATGAATTTCTGATTGCTATGTATAACCTCACGGATGATGTCCGGTGTCGTAATTTTAAACGCATTTTACACGATCTTAACCATCGTTCTTATAAAACAAGTTCAGGCTTTCTTAACATTCATTGTGCCATGGCGATGACCGTTACCTTAAAGAGTGATGATGAACGGAATGTTGAAGAATTAATCAAAACCACCCGTGAAAAACTGCATAAATCAATTGCCACGGGTTTTGAAGAAGTTGCCAGCTGAGCCTTTATGAAAAGTAAGCATTGTGCATTTTTTATCTGGTTTCTTATCTTTTTTCTTAGCCAGTTTATTGCTCCAGCTAATAGTATTGCTGAAACTTTAGTCCAGACAAGCCTGATTAAAAGGGGAAATCTTAATACTGAGCAGGTTTTTATCGGCAGCATCCATTTTTCACAATCCTCCTTACTGGCCTCTAAAACACCGGGCATGGTTCTTAAAGTAAATTTTGATACCACTGAGCACATACATAAAGGTGATATTCTAGTCGAGCTGGATCACGAAATACTTGATTCCAAAATTAAAGCCATTCAGGCATCAATAAAAGAGCTTGATTTGCTCAAAGAAAAATCAGCCAAAGATCTAAAACGTTATAAAAAACTGGTTCAGCAAAAAAATGTGTCACAACAAAAATACGATGAAATTTACTATGATAAAATTCGTATTGATCAAAAGCTCATTTCATCTAATGCCGAATTAGATGCACTATTAATTGAGCGTCAGCAAACTATCATAAAAGCGCCTTTTAGCGGCATTATCACTGCACGTTATGTGGAAATTGGTGAATGGGTTGAACAGGGCGGCAAAATTGCAACCTTAATCAATCCGCAACAAGTCATCAGCCTGTTTGATCTGCCTGCTTCTTATGCGCTGGATATTAAAACGGGTGAACAACTAATGGTTAAAGCGGGTCGCCAGTCATTAACCGGCACGATTGAAGGGATCATTATTAAGGGCGACAATACAAGCAGAACTTTCCCCTTAAAGGTCAGACTGCACAGTCAATCGACTGTTTTGTTCGAAGGCATGGAAGCGCTTATACACTTACCCAGAAGCCACAGCAATGATACGCTTCTGGTGCCAAGGGATGCTGTTATCAAGCGCTTTGGCAATGATGTTATTTTTGTCGTAGAACAGGTAGAGGACAAGAATAAAGCAAAAATGTACCCGGTTATAGTGCATTTATATGACGGCTCTATGGCCTCTATTTCGGCTAAAGAAAAAAATACTGAAAATACTCTCAATGCAGGCATGCAAGTCATTATTAAAGGCAATGAACGCGTCTTTCCCGGACAAGCGCTGAAAATAAAACACGTTAATTAAATGTAAGCTTTTCCGGAAAAAAATATTATGGATATCATTAAATATTCCTTACATAAACCCGTCACCATTACTGTTGCAGTGATTTTAATCCTTCTTTTCGGATTACTCGCGCTGCAAAAATTACCGCTGCAATTAACACCCAATGTCACCGAAGCAAAAATATCAATCGTCACCGCCTGGCCCGGCGCTTCACCCACAGAAATTGAGCAGGATATTATTGAAGAACAGCAGCTG
>DAOVUK010000297.1 GCA_030632625.1 Gammaproteobacteria bacterium | reverse complement strand
GCCCATGCAGCGGGCTGGTGAAGCCGCTGAAGTGGCCTCTCTGGTGAGCTTTCTTGCATCAGATGAAGCCGCTTATATTTCCGGCCAGGTTATTTCAATTAATGGCGGTATGCTGTGACTTCAGCTGTAGTTGATAAACCCAAACTTAAATATATGGTTATCATCCCGGCCTATAATGAAGAAGCAACAATAGAGGCGCTGATTGACAGTGTTTTAAAACAAAACCCTGAGCAGTTATCAGCTGAAAAAATATTAATAGTCAATGATGCTTCCAGCGACAATACTGCTCGTATTTTAGACTCAATGGAGAGCCTTCAGCGGGTTCAGGTTGAGAGCCTTCAGCCAGTAAAAAGCCTTCAGCGGATAGAAATCCTGCATAATTCACACAATCTGGGAAAAGCAGCCAGTCTATGGCGAGGTTTTGAACTGGCAATCCAGCAAAATGTTGATGCCGTCATTACCATGGACGGTGACGGTCAGCATCGAGCAGAAGATATTCCAGCCTTATTACAAAGCCATTTAGAGCATCCTCAACGATTGGTAATTGGTGCCAGAGAAAGAAACCTGAAAACTCAGCCCATTGGTCGCTTTCTGGCTAATCGCTTTGCCAACTTCTGGATTTCCTGGGCTGCAGGTTATGCTGTCAGTGACAGTCAGTCTGGTTTTCGTCTTTATCCTGTCGCTCTGTTAAAAAAGCTGGGGGCTTTAAAAAACAGCGAAGGCTTTGTCTTTGAAAGTGAAGTCATTATTGAAGCAGCCTGGCAAGGCCACTATACCTGTGTGGTGAACATTCCCGCCATCTATCACAAAAACCGCAGGCCCAGTCATTTTCAACCCTGGCAGGATATTAAAAAAATCACCAAAATGGTTGCTCGCAGACTGGTTATCACTCGATTTAGCCTCAAAGATCTGTTTGCCGCCATAACAAACAGAACTCCGTAGAGACATTGCATGCAACATCTCTATACCCATAATACTTGCCAAAAGTAGGCTCTATGAAGAGAAAATGCAGACTTCGTTATTTTAACTTAAAGCCTCAATCATGTAGTACTTATACACTCAATCGGCTCTAAGTCAAAATGCCTCGCTGCATTTCCAAGTATCACGGGTATACAATCACATAGCAAACATTTTAATTTGTGCTATTAAACACCTGTGTGCTGATAGCATTATTTAAATTCTGTACCCAGCCATTATAATTGGAATGAATATTAGTGCCGTCATATTGCATATTACTACTGTCTTTGTAAGTGATTGAATATTCCTTGTTAGAATAATCTATAGTGACTTTAACCATATGATCCCGCAGATATAAAGTGCCGCTGATCTGGCCTGCTTTTACCTTTTTCATCTGCCAGCCTAACTGCACACCAGCCTCTATAATCTCATTGCTTACCAGAGAAAGAGAAGGGGTTTTTCCTGTAGCGGTGTTAATTGGTGCATCAGAAATATTCATCACCGGCGCAGTACGACAACCAATTAAAAAAAGTGACAGTACAATTAAAACGATAATTTTTTTTGTTAGCATATTGAGTCCCTGATTATGCAAGATATAAAAGATTATTATAAATCTTACCTCATTGTTACCAAAAGTAACAATATTAGACTGGATTGATCAATCATACTCTGAAGAATTATTTCTTATCTATATGTTTTTAAATGACTTTATATTATATGGTCTTGAAATTGCTGTGCTCTAACAAACACTTTAATCAATAATAAATAATACGCAATGACTGATACCTCCAGGGCATTGAAGCCTGTGTTAACTTTTTTGCAGCAATATGAGCCCTTTAGTCAGATGCTGGCTGCTCATCAGGAATATCTTGCCATGTACCTTGAACAGGTATTTTACGCTGAAAATAATGATATTGTGCTGCCGCAGGATGGCGTGGCTGACTGCTTATATATTATAAAGAACGGCTGTGTAAGTGGTGAAGAAGATTTAAGAGAAAAACTACAACCCGGTCATTGTTTTCCCATCAGTGCACTACTCAATAAAAGGGCTGTTAACTTTCAACATCGGGCAATTAAAAGCACGATATGTTATCGTCTGACCCGGTCTCATTTTGAATACTTAATGCAGCAAAGCATTATTTTTCATGACTTTATTTTAAAACAATAGTTTCATAATCATTCCTTGTAATTCCCTGTAACTTAATTAAGGCCATAACAGAGTTCAACATGAACAATATCAATGCTGCTGAGGAAATAATCCGTTTACAGCAGAAAATTACAGAGCTTGAACTGAAGCTTGAACAAACTCAATTACAATTAGACAACTGCCTGGATCAGAATCTTGAGAAAACGCATCAACAGGCACTCGAAATAGAGAAAAAACAAGCACAGCTTATTCAATACAGGGAACAACAAAATAAACTCTTTAGTCGATATAAATTATGTGAGGCTAACTGGTCAAAAATTCCCGGTACCGCAAAAAATACACAGGCTGAAAAAATCAGCGCCTTTAAAATGCTCAATACACCCGTAACATTTGAAATGTTTGATCTTTATTGTGCCGCAACAGGGCAACAACCACCCGGTGATAATGGTTGGGGAAGAGAAAATCGGCCGGTTATTAATGTCAATTATCAGGATGCTCTGACCTATGCCCGCTGGCTATCTGAGCAAACCGGCTGGAATTGCCGGTTGCCCACAGAAGAACAATGGGAATATGCCTGTAAAGCAGGTACTGTCACTGATTATTGGTATGGTAATATTGCTGATCCCAGAATGATGGTTATGGGCACGGGTAAAACCATGCCCACCCCGGGACCTCGTCTGGCCAACCCGTGGGATCTTTACGATATGCATGGCAACGTCTGGGAATGGACCGCCACAGCAAAAGGCGATGAATACATTCTTTGCGGCGGCAGCTGGTACAACAAGGCCAACTGGCTGACCAGTACCGCAAAAAATATTTCATATCCCAATTTCAGTAACAACAACTGGGGCTTTCGTTTAATACGGATTACAGAACAATAGTAAAAACAATATATTTATATGTTACTTTTTTACACATTAATTGTTACCCTAAGTAACAGATAAATAAAATGCTACGCCCTGTACAAACTAAGCCACTGTTTTAAAAGATAAATTCAAAGTGGCACAAATATCGCTTTTAAATAAGGCTAACACAGGATAGTTCAGGATTTGAATAGCACATTGATTCTGCCTGACAAGCATTAACTGTATCAGGTATTTTTTCCTGATTGATAATTGCGGATCTTCACAGATAATGCGTACTTTTCCAAATTGTAGAGACAAGGCATGCCTCGTCTCTACGGTCACGTAAGGTGGTAAGCATACGTAGAGACGTTGCATGCAACGTCTCTACCATATCTATGAATGCCTGAATTCACCGAGTGAATACAAAAAGTATGCAATAATGTGAAGAACCATAACGTAGAAAAAGACGAGGGTACAAAATAATGAGTGATAAGAAAAATTCAGCTGGCTGGTCACGTCGTGACATTATGAAAGCGGCTGGCGCATTTTCAGCTGCCGGTGCAATGCCAATGTTTTTCAGCCAGGGTGCATGGGCTGCAGATAACTTTAGAAATGACCCCGGTAAATCTGCCTCTGTCAAATTAGGTTTCAATGTACCTCAAACTGGCGCTTATGCAGATGAAGGCGCTGATGAATTACGCGCATTTAAACTGGCAGTAAAACACCTCAATGGTGAAGGTGATGGCGGTTTAATGAACACCATGAAACCATTAAGTCTTAAAGGCAATGGTATTCTGGGCAAAAAAGTTGAATACGTCACTGGTGATACTCAAACCAAATCAGATGCTGCCCGTGCTTCTGCCAAGCGGATGATTGAAAAAGACGGCGTAATCATGTTTTCCGGCGGCTCATCATCTGGTGTGGCTGTTGCGGTACAGTCACTGGCACAGGAAATGGGTGTTATATTTATGGCCGGCCTGACTCACTCGAATGACACCACGGGTAAAGATAAACGTCGTTATGGCTTCCGTCATTTCTTCAATGCGAAAATGTCCGGTGCTGCTCTTGGACCTGTATTGAAAAAAGAAATGGGCACTGATCGTAACGCTTATCATCTGACAGCTGATTATACCTGGGGTTGGACACAGGAAGAATCAATCAAAGAAACCACTGAAGGTCTGGGCTGGAAAACAGTTAAAACTGTGAAAACACCTGTTGGCGCCGGAGACTTCTCTCAATATATTACGCCCATTTTAAATTCTGGTGCTGATACTCTGATCCTTAACCACTATGGTAAGGATATGATTAACTCTTTGACTCAGGCTGTTCAATTTGGTTTAAGAGATAAAGAAGTTAACGGTAAAACATTTGAAATTATTGTGCCTTTGTATTCACGTTTAATGGCACAGGGTGCAGGTAAAAACCTGAAAGGCATTTTGGGTACCACTAACTGGAACTGGGCACTAAAAGATAAAGGTTCACAAGCCTTTGTTAAATCATTTGGTGGTGAGTATGGATTCCCGCCATCCCAGGCAGCCCATACCTGCTATGTACAAACACTGCTTTATGCCAATGCCTGTGAAATGGCCGGTACATTCTACCCACCTGAAGTCATTAAGCAATTAGAAGGCTTCAAGTTTGACGGCATGGGTAACGGTGCAACTGAATACCGTGCTGAAGATCACCAGTGCTTTAAAGACGTATTGGTGGTTCGTGGTAACGAAAATCCAACCAGTCAGTTTGACCTGCTTGAGATTGTTCAGGAAGTGCCACGCTCTCAGGTTGAATATGATGCCAAGATCTTTGGTGGTGAGTTAGGCCCTTATAAGGTTTAATTTTTGTAACTATTCAGCGTGTTTAGATTTTGCCTCAGAACAAGGCGTTTTTGTTCTTCTCTTTAAATTGTCACAGACGCTGTGAGCGTATACAAATACGTGACCATTTTCTAGGTGCCCCTTGAGGGTAGAG
>DAOVUK010000183.1 GCA_030632625.1 Gammaproteobacteria bacterium | reverse complement strand
GGAGAACAGATGATAATTTTTTTCAATATTTTGTCCCAATGACGCAAAGATGTTAATCCAGAGTTGTTAAGCTTAATTTCATTTGGGTGTAGTTCTTTTGCTACGATAATCAAAAATAATAACTTTAGGCGAATAAATTCGCCCCTACATGACCGAATTCTGTAGTGTAGGGGAGAGTTTTTACGCGCGGTAATTACATACGGTCCACATCGTAACAAAGAAACTACACCCATTTCATTTAAAGGATAGGAAATTTAATAACAGTTTAGCAAGTATAAACTGAAAATAGAGATTTTTAATTACAGGGCTTACAAATGTGATAAATATTTTAAGGGATTTATTGTATGACTTTATCCTGCAAGTATCTCCTGCTTTAATAATTCTTGTGTTTTTACTACAATATTAAAAAAAGAGGAAACACATGAAACATCGTTGTCAATGGTGCACTGAGGATGAATTGTATCAGCAGTATCATGATACGGAATGGGGTGTTGCTAGTTACAATGATCAGCATTTGTTTGAAATGTTGATTCTTGAAGGTGCACAGGCTGGTTTGAGCTGGATTACTGTGCTCAGAAAAAGGGCTCATTACCAGCAGGTCTTTGATCACTTTGATGCTCAAAAAATTGCTCAATATGATGATCAGAAAATTGCACAGTTATTACAGGATCCGGGGATTATTCGTAATCGTCTGAAGGTTAATTCAACAGTGAGCAATGCTCGTTTGTTCCTTGAAATTCAAGCCAATTATGGTTCTTTTTCAGACTATATCTGGCAGTTTACTGGTGACCAGCCCAAAGTTAATCACTGGAAAACCCTGGCTGATATCCCCAATAGTACCAAAGAGTCGGATCAAATGAGTAAGGCATTGAAGAAAAAAGGCTTTAAATTCATAGGCAGTACAATTTGTTATGCCTATATGCAGGCAGTTGGTATGGTCAATGACCATACAACGGATTGTTTCCGGCATCAGGAGTTGCTTTAAGCTGGAACAAGTTGACGGCGGCTTACGGTGCCTTGTAGTATAAAAGGGCCGTAAACCGTAAGCTGTCAACCGATGGTTACGTATTCTCGCGGTTATTGACTAATTGATCGACTACACCTGGATCGGCAAGCGTACTGGTGTCACCCATACTATCCAGTTCATTGCTGGCAATTTTACGTAAAATACGCCGCATAATTTTGCCTGAACGGGTTTTAGGCAGACCTGGAGCCCATTGGATGAAATCCAGTGTGGCAATGGGGCCGATTTCTTTACGAACTTGCTTAACCAGCTCAATTTTTAGTTCATCGGTGGCCTCTACATCCTTAACCAAAGTGATATAAGCATAGATGCCCTGGCCTTTGATATCATGCGGGTAGCCCACAATAGCTGCTTCTGCGACGGTACTATGCAGTACCAGAGCGCTTTCAATTTCGGCAGTACCCAAACGATGACCTGAGACATTCAGGACATCATCAACACGGCCGGTGATCCAGTAGTAACCATCCGCATCCCGACGACAACCATCACTGGTAAAGTAATGACCGGGATAAGTTCTAAAGTAGGTTTCAATAAAACGCTGGTGATCGCCATAAATTGTGCGCATCTGACCAGGCCAGCTGGTGCTGATCACCAGTGAGCCGGAAGCTTCACCGGACATAATATTGCCGTCAGGATCCATCAGGTTAGGTTTAACACCGAAGAAGGGACGTGATGCAGATCCCGGTTTTAATGGTGTTGCGCCCGGTAATGGGGTGATCATAAAGCCACCCGTTTCAGTTTGCCACCAGGTATCAACGATAGGGCAGTTGGTTTCACCAACGACATTATAATACCATTCCCAGGCTTCAGGATTAATGGGCTCACCTACCGAACCTAATAAATGCAGACTGCTGCGGTCGGTCTTCTTGACAAGCTCATCACCTTGAGCCATTAAAGCTCTAATGGCTGTTGGTGCTGTATAAAATGTATTGACCTGATGTTTGTCAACTACCTGCCAGAAGCGGGAAGCATCGGGATAAGTCGGAATACCTTCAAACATTAATGTTATGGCGCCATTGGCCAGAGGGCCGTAAACGATATAACTATGGCCGGTGATCCAGCCGACATCAGCCGTACACCAGTAAATGTCACCCTCTTTATAGTCAAAGGTGTATTTATGTGTGACTGCTGCATAAAGCAGATAACCGGCAGTGGTGTGTAATACACCTTTTGGCTTGCCTGTTGAACCCGAGGTATAGAGAATAAACAGAGGATCTTCAGCATCCATTTCTTCCGGCTCGCAATGGCTGTCAACAGTGGCCGCAATATCGTGATACCAGACATCATGTTTGTCGTTCCAGGCAACATCACCCTGGGTGTGCTGGATGACTAATACTGTGTGGACATTAGGACATTGTGCCACTGCCTGATCGACATTTTTCTTAAGACCAACAGACTTGCCGCCGCGAAGGCCTTCATTGGCAGTGATTACTACCTGACAATCAGAATCCTGAATCCGATCTTTTACTGCTTCTGGTGAAAAACCGCCAAAGACCACAGAGTGGACTGCACCAATACGTGCACAGGCCAGCATGGAATAAGCCGCTTCGGGAATCATCGGCATATAGATACAAACCCTGTCACCTTTCTTTACGCCACGTGCTTTTAAGACATTAGCAAAACGATTGACTTCATCAGAGAGCTGTTGATAGCTGATGTGTTTAGAAACTTCGGGGTCATCACTTTCCCAGATGATTGCTGTCTGATCGGCCCGTTCAGCTAAATGGCGATCAATACAGTTATAGGTAACATTCAGTTTAGCCCCAGTGAACCATTTGATACTGACATTATCATTGGACTCATCACCAAAGGAGCAGTCACTAACTTTATCCCAGCCTTGAGAAAAACTGAGGAAGTCCTTAGCCATATCCCCCCAAAAAGTATCCGGATCATCAATGGATTGCTGGTACATGCTATTATATTTTTCTTCTGTAATATAAGCCTTGTCTGCCACTGCCTGTGGAATCGGATATACTTTATCATCTGCCATTATGCGCTTTCCTTAAAATCGTGAATAAATTAAAAATGTGATAACTAGTGTTCATCCATAAATAACAGTTTTAGGCGAATGAATTCGCCCCTACAGAAAAAATCATCCAATAATTTAATAATTTATTAGACTCTAAATTGTAGGGGCGAATTCATTCGCCTTATTTATGGATAAACACCAACTAAAAAGTGTACCAACTAAAAAGTGTACTGTTTTAACTAAAAATCTTCTGCCACCAACGCCTTCTATTGCCGGGTGGTGTTATGGCTGCCTCCAGATCTATCGGCTGTATTTTACTCAAAACCCAGCCGGGGAGTGGTGGTGGCGCACCACTGGAGCCGCAGACATGCCCGAGATTGTTAGGATCGTATATTTTTATAAATGCGGGTGCGGTTTTATCATCGACATAAACAATGCCGCAATAGTCATGTTCATGATCATGTTTTAATAACTTGTCTATTTCTTCGACAAAATGATGTAATTTTTCTGACTTGCAAACAATCGTTGGCGGCGGCTCGCCAATATGATAAATATACCAGTCGTCAGTTTGACCTGACTGTATGGTTTGCCATAACTCATCTAATTGCTGCCAACGTAACACACCAACCAACCGCCCCTGAAATTTTTCCATAAAAGGATGCTTCAGTTGAGTTGCAGTTTCAGTCACCAGTCTCTCCAAAAAATAGCAATTATAATAATATTTTATGACATTATTATTACGACTTTAACTGCCTGTTTTTTTTATAAAGTTATTATGCAGTCAGCTTGCCTGTGTCAGTAGAGTAGATTAAACCATAATCACCTGATTTTCCATCTTTGGGACTTTATTTATATCCCAATGAGTCACAAGATATCGCCAAAAGTCATCTTTATTATCAAAATCTTTGTGGTTCAGATGCTTTTGCCCTAAAAAATTTGCAGCCAATACCAATGTCTGCAGAGAACAGTCGACTTTTTTTGCCTGGCTGAGTTTACTCAGCTTCAGATTTTCTTTGGTCACTGCCAGAGGAATATGGGCATAATGAGGCAGGGGATAAGCTAATTGCTGCTGTAAATAGATTTGTTTAGGGGTTGAATCTAAGAGATCATAGCCGCGAACAATATGGCTTATGCCACTGTGAAAATCATCGACAACGACACTGAGCTGGTAGGAAAAAACATTATCCCGGCGGTAAATAATAAAATCACCCACATCCCGACTGAGGTTCTGGCTGTAATTGTGTTGAATCCGGTCAATAAATGAGATGTCGTGTGCAGGTACTTTTATGCGTATAGCATGACTTTTATCTGAATTTTTTATAGTAGCAGAAAACTGTGTGGATTGATTACGGCAAGTACCGGGATAAATGCCTTCTTTGTTTGTCAGTGTGGCACAAGCTGCTTTTATTTGCTTTCGGGAGCAGCTGCACGGATAGGTCAGTTTTGCCTGCTTTAATTCTTCCAGTGCTTCCTGATACTGGATGAGACACTGACTCTGGTATGAGACACTTTCATCCCATTGAAAACCGCATTGTTCAAGAGTGGTTAGAATATGTCGATCAGAACCGGCGACAACACGGGCCTGATCGATATCATCAATACGTAGTAACCAATGGCCTTTGCAATGACGAGCATCGGCATAACTGGCCATAGCGGCCAAAAGTGAGCCAAAATGAAGTTCACCTGAAGGCGAGGGAGCAAAGCGTCCCCGATAAGTTGCTTGGTTAAAATGACTTTTTTCAATGTGAGTTTTCAATGTGAGTGTCTATTATTGTTTAACAGAATACATTTTAACATTTGCTTAGTGAAGCAAGCAGGAGTGTGGCGTATCAATGCCGGCGAAATCTGAGCAGGTTTGAAGCTCAGCGACTGCTGATGGCCTGTCTGATATAAAGCCGGATTAAATAGAGAACTGCAGCCATTTTTAAATCAATATAGGACGATTGACTGAAAAAATTTAAAATGGCGACAGAAAATGACAAAAAAATCTGCTGGGCAGTTACCTGATTTTTGTCACTATTTTTTTACTTATAGTACTGTAATGCTTCTATAAAAGCATCGAGTCTATAATTTAACCGATTTTTTCTTTTCTTTCGTCCAGTTCTTTGCAATCAATACATTGAGTGGCTGTCGGACGAGCTTCAAGACGTCGAATTCCAATATCAACACCGCAGGTTTCACAGAAACCATACTCCTGTGTATCCATAGCTTCCAGTGACTCATCAATTTTCTTAATCAACTTGCGCTCACGGTCACGGGTTCTTAGTTCCAGTGCAAATTCTTCTTCCTGAGAAGCGCGATCGTTTGGATCCGGGAAGTTGGTTGCATCATCTTTCATATGCGTTACTGTCTTATCGACTTCTTCCATTAAGTCTTTTTTCCATGCCAGCAATATAGCACTAAAATGTGCCTGCTGATCTTCGTTCATATACTCTTCGCCTTTTTTTTCCTTGTATGGTTCAAAGGCATCAATAGCACTTTCTGATAGTGTGCTTTTTTGTGTTGGCATCGATTGGACTCCAGCCTGTTTTTAAAAAGATGTGAATATATACCAAAATACGTGCTCAATGGCAAATATTAGATCTGTTTTTTTGTCTAATCTTACTATTTTAGGCTTAAATTATGATTTTTTACAGTGAATCTGTAATTATAAGCTAAATTTATATGAACTTGCCTGATTTGCTTCTTTGGAGCCATTGACTCTTATTAATTTATGTTAAACTAACTGTTTTGCTAACTATATTTAAGAGATTAGAGAATATTTTATGAGTCAATTAGAAGCGTTAATATTTGATGTAGATGGCACATTGGCTGACACGGAACGCGATGGTCATCTGGTGGCTTTCAATATGGCCTTTGAAGAGGCTGGTCTGGACTGGCACTGGAGTGTTGAGCTATACGGCCAATTGCTGGGGGTTACCGGTGGTAAAGAGCGTATTCGCTACTATTTAAGTGATTTTTACCCTGATGAACGCGGTCAGGCTTTTTCTCTGTCAGGCTCTGAGACGGGAGCCGAAGCGACTGGTTTTGACCAGTTTATTGCCGGGCTGCATGCCTCTAAAACAGCCTTCTATACACAGCTTATGGCTGATGGTGCAGTACCGCTGCGTTCAGGTGTGGTGAGACTCTTTCAGGAAGCACGTGATGCCGGTTTACGCATGGCAATAGCAACCACAACGACACCTGCAAATGTCACTGCTTTGTTAACCCATACACTTGGCGCTGAAGCCATTGACTGGTTTGAAGTGATTGCCGCAGGTGATATTGTTCCTGCGAAGAAACCCGCAGCGGATATTTATCTCTATGCCATTGAGAAAATGAATCTTAAGGCGGATCAATGTCTGGCTTTTGAAGATTCTCACAATGGTTTACTGTCATCCCGTGGTGCTGATTTGAAAACCATTGTGACCATTAATGACTATACCCGTGATCATGACTTCACTGGTGCTGAGTTAGTGTTAAGTGATTTTGGCGAACCCGACCAGCCAATGACGGTATTAGATGGTAACTGTGACGAATCCTACTTTACTTTGCATAGTGCAGAAAAAATACTTCAGTCATGAGTAATCCCCCGAAAACAACGCCCATGTCACTGGCTAAACGTATGCAGACGATTAAGCCATTTCATGTGATGTCTTTGCTGGGTAAGGCAAGGGCGCTTGAACAGCAGGGTAGAGATATTATTCATCTGGAAGTAGGAGAACCGGATTTTAATACACCGCAGCCAATCATTG
>DAOVUK010000282.1 GCA_030632625.1 Gammaproteobacteria bacterium | reverse complement strand
GGAGGTCAGGCCGGACTACTGGTCAATAAGGTAACGCCCTTCAGTCTGACATTTATTGTTGCCAAAGTTTATCGTGATAATAGCTGGCTGGATGAAAAAGAGACCATTGTCATTGATTATTCTAAAACATCCTTCTTTGCCAAAGCGATCCGTGATGAAATTCGTCAGGTAGAGCCTGGTGTTTATCTGGGTAAGGTCTGGTGGGGCAAAACCCGGATTCTGGATTTTGCTCTGACACAAGTGGATTAAGACATGACACCTCAATCCACTTTTATGATTATGGCCAGGATACACGATGATAAGATAGACAATCTGAGATTACTTCTGGCCAGTATGAACAAAAGCAATGGCCAGGTTGATCCGTATAACCCGTTAGTCACCTTTGCCCATTACAGTACCTTACATGTTGCCCGTTTTGTCATTATTGAAGCAAATACCGCCGATGATATTAAAGAATATGGACTAGCGTCTTATCCATGGCAGCCAGCCCTGGTTTTTCTGGGTGATTGTGATGGCGATAGTAATGCATTTCTGGCGCAGCTTGTGGCCAGAAGTGAACCCGGCCTGAAAAAAATATTTGCCTGCTGTGATGACTTTGCAGAGCAGGACATTAATCTGCTGAACTGGTTTAAAGCACATAACCACCCGCCGACGGCAAATTATATTAACTGGATTGGACGTACCGTCATTCAGGTGCATGAAGAAGCCGCATTGCATAAAAAATTATCCGCCTATTTGCAAAGCATTGTCGAAGATATTGGCCCTGAGAACACTCGTGCTTTGCGACAAAAACTCTTATCTTATATTGAATTTGAAAAACAGGCTGGCCGTCTCAATTTAACACCGGCAGAAGCAACGCCTATTGCCTGGAAAATAAGCAATTTATTGCATAAATTATCAATTCCCCTGATTCTGCTGCTGTTGCTACCCGTATTTCTCATTTTCGCGCCCTTTTACGCCTGGCATTTACGTCGATTAGAGCGTTCTGATCCTGAAATTGTTATCCGCCCCGATCGACAGCATATTCAAAGCTTATCAATTCAGGAAGATCGCTTTGTAAGCAATCAGTTTAATGTGCTGGGTGAAGTAAAGCCGGGCTTATTTCGTTTGTTTACCATGAAGTTTGCTCTCTTTTTGCTCAACTACGCCTCCCGGCATATTTATAATCGAGGCTTTCTTACTCGGGTAAGAACCATTCATTTTGCCCGCTGGGTTCTTATGGATAACAACAGAAGAGTTTTTTTTGCCAGTAATTATGATGGCAGTCAGGAAAGCTATATGGATGATTTTATCAATAAGGTGGGTTGGGGATTAAATCTTGTCTTTAGCAATGGCGTTTCCTATCCCCGAACAAAATGGTTAATCAAAGGCGGCGCAGGACATGAACAGAAGTTCAAATATACACTCAGACGGCATCAATTGCCGTCACAAGTCTGGTACAAAGCCTATGCGGATCTCACCGCTTACGAATTATCCCGCAATAGCCGTATCCGGCAAGGTGTGGAAGTTCGCCAGGCCAATGATAGCCAAATCCGTGAGTGGCTGGCCTTGCTCTAAGCTTTAGCTCTAAACTTTAAGCTCGAATTAAGGAAGGCAACAATGCAAAGCTCTGAACACTTTGAGTTTGATGATCTCCAGGGACTGCTGCGATTCAGTCATGGTCATTTACCTGAGACCTGTTTCATGCTGCTGAATATCAGCAATGTCATGCTTGCCAGACAATGGCTTAAAACAGCGCCCATTTCGAATGCCGGCAAAACACAGCCGTTACCTGATACTGCCCTGCAGATAGCATTTTCTGTTACCGGTCTGCGTACTCTGGGCTTAGATGAGTCCCTTATTGAACAATTTTCTGATGAGTTCATTGTCGGCATGTCAGGTGATGAAAGTCGCTCGCGGCGTCTCGGGGATATTGCTGCCAATGACCCGGAAAATTGGCACTGGGGAGGCAATGCCGCTCAAGTACCGCATATTTTATTATTGCTTTATGCCCGGGCTGATGCAATAAACGACTGGCGCAGGAAAATTGAAAATGATCTCTTTAGCCAGGCATTTCAATTACAAAACATTTTACCTACTCTGGATATCGGCATGATTGAACCCTTTGGCTTTGCAGATGGTATCAGTCAACCCGATATTGACTGGTCCGGTCAACAAAGTACTGATCTTCATAAACGTGATGACTATTGCAACTCCGTTGCCATTGGTGAAATGATTTTAGGCTATCCTAATGAATACGGTGAATACACCGACAGACCCCTTATTAATCCTCAGACAGATCATTTTTCAGCAGCACTTAAAAATGCACAGGATAACACTTCACTAAAAGATCTGGGACGTAACGGCAGTTATCTGATATTACGACAACTGGACCAGGATGTGCCGGGCTTCTGGCAATATCTTCATAAGATAAGCAATTCGGATGCAGACAAACGCGAGGAACTTGCAGCAGCAATGGTAGGCAGACAACGTAATGGCGAACCTTTGATCACAGCACTTAATAAACTGTTTCACCATAACTCAAAAGATGACTCAATAGATGATCCGCAAGATAAGAACAACTTTAGCTTTGAACAGGATCCAGAGGGTCATCAATGTCCCTTAGGCGCACACATTCGTCGAGCCAATCCACGCACCGGTGACTTTCCTCATGGCGTCACTGGTTTTATAAATCGCCTCATTAAAATCCTGGGCTTTGGCTTAAACAGCCCCGATGAAGATCTGATTGCTGCCACCCGCTTCCATCGAATACTACGCCGCGGCCGTAGTTATGGCTCCTTTTTGAAACCAGAGGATGCGCTTAAAGCCGATGCCCCTGAGGAAGAACGTGGTCTGCAATTCCTTTGTCTGGCTGCCAATATCACCCGCCAGTTTGAGTTTGTACAAAATGCCTGGATGATGAGCAGTAAATTTAATGGTGCTCATCAGGAAAGTGATCCCTTATTAGGCCATCGCTCCCCCTTACTCAGCGGTGAAAGCACTGATCAGTTTAGCCGCCAGGATCGCAACGGAACCCGGCACAATACAGCCAGTTTACCCCCTTTTATTACAGTCAAAGGTGGTGCCTATTTTTTTATGCCGGGGCTAAGTGCCATTCGCTATCTGATCGCCTTAGCCAGCAACAGGGATAGCATGTCATGACCATCAAAACCCGGATTCTTAAATTCATACACCACATTATGCTGCAGTTATTACATATTGAACGTAGGCTGGAGCCCTGGTTTCGACCGCAATTAAACCGTCTTTTACGTGAGCCCACAGGCAGTATTATTCAGTACTTTATCAACCTTCAGCGTAAGGATGAAGGTTTGCAGCTCGCAGCAGAAATTATTGAACCTGATGAAGATAAAAGCCTGGACGACATCATTGATTTGATGGCTGATCAGATGCGAGGACATTTTAAGCCGGGAAACTATGAACGCGGCGGCAATACCAAAACTCATGGTATTGTCCGGGCAGAGGTCATTATTCGTGATGATCTGCCGCAGAAATACCGTCAGGGAATTTTTGCTCAACCCGGCAGCTATCAGGCTTATGTGCGTTTTTCCGGGCCGGGCCCGGATGTACCAGCAGATATTGATGATGTCGGCTTTGCCAGCATGGCGGTAAAATTGATGGGTGTGCCAGGAAAAAAACTGCTTGCAGAAGAAAAAATGACACAGGATTTCATTAGCGTGTGTACCCCGACTTTTGTGACTCCGAACACCCGTGAAAATGCTAAGCTTCAGTACTGGAGTCTTATTGACATGCCCATTTATTATTTTATAAATCCCAAAGATCCCCACTTTCTGGACTTTATAATGCAAGGCTTATGGAATGAAACGCAATATAATCCACTTGGCCAGCGCTATTGGAGCTGTGTACCCTATTTACTGGGTGAGGGTCAGGCAATGATGTATTCCTTTGTACCCAAAACAGAGGTTGATAAAAAAATATCCGGACTTCCCTTTGGTACGCCGCCCGTTAACTATCTGCGGGAAAATATGATCAAAACCCTGGCTGAAAAGGATGTTGAATTTGATATGATGCTGCAGGTACAGACTGATCCTCATTTGATGCCCATTGAAAATGCAGCCGTTCGCTGGCCTGAAAAACTATCACCCTTTATCCCGGCAGCCACAGTGCATATACCTAAACAAAGCTTTGATTCTGAGGCCCAGTTTAAATTTGCACAAGGTCTTAAAATGAATCCCTGGCATTGTCTAGCTGAACACCGGCCTCTTGGCAACCAGAATCGAGCTCGTTTAAGAATGTATTATGAACTCTCCAAATTCCGTCAGGAAATGAATCAAACAGGCCATTTAGAACCCGATGGCAAAGAGGTATTTGAATCTGAAAAATGCAGTTGAATAATCTTTTTATGTTCTTCACAAATTTGCATACTTTTTCAAATATCAGCAAAACTACCAAAGCTGCCGTTCGGATAATTATTTCTAAAGCACGACTGCTGGGTGGACTGGTTCATCTGACTGGGGACGCTCACAGTGAGGAACATGGTGAAGTGCTATAGTGAAGTGAATGATGGTGGTATTGGGATGATATGATCTGGTCAATTAACTGTGATTTTATCTCATTTTTAACTGATTAAACTAGGTTAGGGATTTGCAGTCACTGGTTAGCTATTTTCTTCTGCTCGATCATCAATAATAAATTTTCTTAGTAATCTTTCAGAGCGCATAACATAAAGAATGTAGATTTCATTTTGTTTAATACGATAAAAAATACGACAGGGACCAATAATTATTTCACAATATTCAGTGTTTTCAAGTTCCGGTGGTTTTCGACCAGATTCAGGGAATTGTTTAAGGCGATCAGTGGCAGAAAAAACTTGCTGTACAAGCTTTTTTGCTGTATTTTCTTTGTCAAGTGCTATGTATTCTGCAATTTCGTTTAAATCAGATAAAGCTGGCTCAGACCAGTTTATGTGAGCCATTTTTTCATTTTCTCTTTGGCTTCTTTTTGACTGTAAACTCTATTTTCCAATATGGCACGTTCCCCTCTAGCAATACCTTCGAGAATTTCCATGCGACTTTTCATGAGTTCAAAATCTTTAAAATCAACAAGATAGGCAGAAGGTTGGCCATGTTCTGTTATCAAAACAGGTTC
>DAOVUK010000443.1 GCA_030632625.1 Gammaproteobacteria bacterium | reverse complement strand
TTTCGCCACCTGGGCTAACAGATGTGTTTGGAGCGGGAAACGAGATTCGAACTCGCGACCCCGACCTTGGCAAGGTCGTGCTCTACCAGCTGAGCTATTCCCGCAACAATGGTGTTAGAAATAAATGGTTGTTTAATGGAGGCTGAACCCGGAGTCGAACCGAGGTCCACGGATTTGCAATCCGCTGCATAGCCATTCTGCCATTCAGCCCAATAAAACAGTTACTTCACTAATAAGTGTTAATGAATTGTACAAATATAAGTGGAGTTTATTTCTTGATTAAAACTTGAAGGCTTTAGCTTATATAAAAAGCTCAGGTAGATAAAAGCATTCAAAAAAATCAAATTGGAGCGGGAAACGAGATTCGAACTCGCGACCCCGACCTTGGCAAGGTCGTGCTCTACCAGCTGAGCTATTCCCGCTTTGATTTGATGGCGTGTATTTTAACGTTTATGGGGTGTATGTCAACGCTTTTTAAATAAATAGTGACAATAAACAGGCTTATTTTTCCTGTGTTTATGGTTATCATTCCTTGAGTGACGGCAGTGCCGATGAAATGTAGTCTATCATTGACCAGAGGGTCAAAAAAACAGCAACGTAAAGCAATACAAATCCTATTTCAACCACCGGAACCCCGAAAAGCGGCTGAGCATAGAGCAGCCAGATGAGTGCTATCATCTGGGCTGTTGTTTTTATTTTTCCTATGATTGAGACAGCGACACTATTTCGTGAACCGACTTCTGCCATCCATTCCCGTAATGCTGAAATGGTAATTTCACGCCCGATAATAATCGCCGCTGCTATGGTCATAAAGATACTGGGATAATCGGTGGGGTTTCTGTCAACCAGCAGAACCAATGCCACTGCCACCATGATTTTGTCTGCCACGGGATCTAAAAAAGCACCAAATGCCGAAGCCTGATCAAGTCGTCTGGCCAGATAGCCGTCAAACCAGTCCGTGACAGCAGCCACCGTAAAAATAATGGCTGCCGCCTGGTTTGCCCAGGGCACAGGCAGATAGAAAAATAACACGAATACTGGCACCAGAAGAATTCTAAAGGATGTCAGAAGGTTAGGTATTGTATATAGCATAAGAATCTTAATTCACTTAATGATGAAAATGGTCATATATTTTTTGTGCCAGTAACTTGCTGATACCACTTATTTTAGCTAAATCTTCAACACCTGCACGAGTGACTTCCTGTAAGCCGCCGAATTGCCTGAGCAGCTGTTGTCTGCGTTTTGGCCCAAGCCCGCTGATTTTTTCCAGCTGCGAGGTTTTTCTTGCTTTAGCACGGCGGTTTTTATGTCCGGTAATAGCAAAGCGATGGGCTTCATCGCGAATGTGCTGGATCAGGTGCATGGCCTTTGAGTTGGATGGCAGTATAACTTTCTCATTTGTCTCAGACAAGAGCAATGTATCAAGTTGTGCTTTTCGTCCTTCACCTTTAGTAATGCCAATGATTTGCACTGAGGTGATCTGCAGCGCCTGCATCACTTCCCTGGCCTGTTTTACCTGACCTTTACCGCCATCAATAACCAGCAGATCGGGCAGCTTAGCTGCTATTTTGTGAGCCCCTGATTTTTGACTTTCGTCTTTCCGGCCCGGCAATTGTGAAAATCTGCGATAACGACGGGTCAGTGCCTGATGCATGGCGGCATAATCATCGCCGGGGGTAATATTATCAATATTAAAGCGTCGATAATCACTTTTTAACGGGCCTGACTGATCAAACACCACACAGGATGCGACGGTTGCTTCACCTGAACTATGACTGATATCAAAACATTCCAGCCGCTCAGGCATACTCTCCATTTTTAAAGCATCCTGCAGATCTTCAAAGCGTTTCACCACACTGGCTCGATTGGAAAGACGGCTCATTAATGCCGTCTGAGCATTAGTCTGAGCCATCTGCAGCCATCGTGCCCGCTCACCTCTTAGTTTATCTTTGATTGCAACTTTATGCCCGGACTGCTCATATAATATATTTTCAATGGTTTGCCTGTCATCAAAGGGATGACTGACCAGTATTGCGGCAGGGACAAATCGATCCGACTTTGATGAACTGATATAAAATTGAGCGATAAAAGCGGACAATAATTCTGAAATACTCTGATGCTGAGCATTTTTGGGGAAAAAGCTTTTATTACCCAGATTCAGTCCATCGCGTACAAAAAACACTTGAATGCAGGCAACACCCTGCTGATAATCGATGGCAATGATATCCAGATCGCCTTTTTCATTGCTGACATATTGTTTTTCCTGAAGACGTCTTAAGCTGGCAATTTGATCGCGATTTATGGCGGCCTTTTCATATTCTAATTTTAATGCCGCCTGCTCCATGCCAGTCACCAGTTCATCAATCACCTGATTGCTCTTGCCTTCCAGAAACAAAACCGTATGCCGCACATCTTCTGCGTATTCTTCTTCTGAGACAAGATCCACACAGGGTGCTTTACAGCGTTTGATCTGATACTGCAGACAGGCTCTTGAACGGTTTTTATAGAAACTGTCTTCACATTGACGCACAGGAAACAATTTTTGCAGCAGATTCAGGCTGCTTTTGACTGAATGGCCATTGGGATAAGGGCCAAAGTAACGACCTTTTTTATTGCGGGCACCACGATGAAAGGCTAATCGCGGAAAATCGTCTTTATCTGATAAAAAGATATAGGGGTATGATTTGTCATCACGTAACAGAATGTTATAGCGTGGTTTGAGTGTTTTTATCAGGTTGTTTTCAAGTAACAGTGCTTCACTTTCGGTATGGGTGATAGCGATTTCAATTTTAGCAATCTGACCAACCATCACGATGGTTTTTGGTGATTGTCCTGATTTTCTAAAATAACTGCTGACTCGATTTTTGAGGTTTTTGGCTTTGCCGACATAAATCACTATTTCGTTGGCGTCTATCATCCGATAAACACCCGGTCTTGTGGTGAGTTCCTTTAGAAAAGAATCCAGTTCGAATAGTAGTGCCGGGAATTGTGTTTTTTGTGAAGAAGCTTTCTCTAAAGAAAGCTTTTCAGGGGATTGTTTATTCGGATGTTCAGTTTCTTTATCACGCATTAACAATGGCTTAGAGAAGGTTTACTAGATGATTCACAAAATAATTTAAAAACTTTTATAGCTTGGAACAGTGATTTTTTTAAATGGTGTCATCAATCAACCCATATTGCATTGCCAGTCGCGTTAATTCAACATCATTAGAAACTCTGA
>DAOVUK010000117.1 GCA_030632625.1 Gammaproteobacteria bacterium | reverse complement strand
TAAACTGCCATCGGGTTTAACATTAACAGGTCATTCAGAGAGTCAAGGTTCGTATGACACAAGCACTGGCATATGGACTATCGGTAGCTTAAATAATACGAATAGTGTCACCTTAACGCTAACAGGAACGGTTGATATAGGGCAAGGTGGTAAGACAATAAGCAATATAACGACTTCTGCATCAGCAACAGAACCCGACCCAACCACATCAGGCGATGACTTAACGGAATCAGTCGTTGTTAATCAAGATGTTGTTTTTGAACCAGAGCCACCCATTCTTGATGTGCCAAGTGATCCACTTCCTCCAGTCATTATCCTGGAAATACCTGATACGACACCTGTTGTTAATGATGATCTCTATGAAGTGATTGATAGTGCCTTCGAAAATTTACACTTCATCAGTGAACCTAAGATGAATCAGGTTAATTTAACGGGACAACTTGAAGATCAAACTGTTTATGAAGGAATTTTAAAATATTCAGTCGGTGATGGTGAATTCAGACATGATGATCCATCACAAGAGCTTAGTTATAAAGCGACATTAGTGGATGGTTTACCTTTACCGGACTATATCGATTTTGATGGTAAATCAGGTACCTTCAGCTTTCATAGTGAAGAGGCTCTTTTAGCGGGTGCTCAGAGTGTTCTCGTTAAAGTAGTTGCCAGTGATCAGCTGGGCAACAAGGTATCAAATTCTTTAAATGTTTCATTTAAAGAATCAAACCAAAATACAAACACTTTGATGTCGCCAGTGATTACGTCAAGTGATGCAAATATAAAACAAACTGAATCTTCTTCTGAAAAAAATGTACGTAACAATGATTCAGATGTTCTTGTTAATTATTCTTCTAATGCTAATCCCATTACCATGACCGGTAATTTAATAAATCACTTTATTTTGGATGGGGTCTTTGAATATGCGATACCCAAAAATGCTTTTGTTCACCTGGATGTCAATGAACCATTGATTTATTCAGCGACTATGGCTGATGGTTCAACTCTGCCTGATTTTATTCTCTTTGATGCGACATCAAAAGCATTTACCTTTGATGCAGACGCAGCAAATAAAACTGGTGTTGATAAGCTGCTCATTAAAGTGATTGTTGAAGACAGTAAAAATAATCGAGTTTCTACTGTTTTTGAAGTTCATTTTGGTGTAGAGGAAGAAGAAAGAGATAAAGAAGAAGCAACTGATGTTGAATTTAATCGTTCTAATGTGATGCTCCTGGATTTTGATGTTATAAAAGAATCTGCTGTGGATGAATCTTCTCTTACAGAAGCTGAAACCACTCAAACAATAAAACATGAGACCAAAAATATTGGCATTATTGACCAAATAAAAAATATTGGACACTTTTCTTATCAACAAGAAAACGAACAATTAAGTAAAGATTTAGAATCACTTTTTTCTAATAGTTAATTTAAAATTTCAATCTACGAATTATTGACAATAAAAATAAGGCACTTTTTTCAATGTTTAAAAATAAATTAGGGCTTACCTTGCTCACTGTTTTACCCTTAACTATTCTTTCGGGTTGTGCCGTACAACCTGAACCAGTTGATCAAAAAGAAATACTTGACTTTGTCAATTTTGATGAAAAACATATTTATGCCTCACAAGAACCTTTAACTGGTACATTAACCTTAAATGAGGCAATGGCCAGAGCCCTAAAATATAATTTACAAAATCGTGTTAAACGAATGGAGCAGGCTGTTGCGAGTCAAAGCCTTGAGCTGGCTAAACTTGATATGCTGCCTTCACTGGGATTCTCAGCTGGTTATTTTGATAGAAATAATTACAATGCCGCCAGTAGTTATTCAGTGTTAACTGGGGAGCAGAGTCTTGAACCTTCCACATCACAAGATAAAGAACATTTTGTTTCTGATATTCGTTTAACATGGAATATACTTGATTTTGGGGTCAGTTATTTACAGGCAAAGCAAGATGCTGACCAACTTTTAATCTCTGAACGTACCAGAAAAAATGTCATGCTTAATTTGCTGCAACAAGTACGTAAAGCATACTGGCGCACTGCCGCTATGCAGAAACTCAATAACAGCATTGATAGAATACTATTGCGCGTTGATAATTCCTTAGAAGATTTGAAAAAAATTCGTCAACAAAATTTAAAATCACCTTTAACCACACTATATGATATTCGAGTTTTGGTTGAAACAAAGCAACAACTAGAACAAATAAAAGAAATGGTGAGTATTGGTAAGATTGAATTGGCGACACTAATAAATAGCCCACCCGGCAGTGATTTTCAACTTGAAATTAAAAATAGTTTTACTGCATTACCCGATATTTCATCTGATATTAATTCACTTGAATTGACTGCGCTACTTAATTCATCGCTTTACATTAACGAAATATACAATGTACGAATTGATCAACTAGAGTCTCGTAAAGCTCTTATGAGGTTATTACCGGGTATTGAATTTTCTTATGGAGGTTATCATGATAATAATTCTTTTCTCTGGAATAATCAGTGGAAAGAGGCCGGAGTTAGACTTACTGGCGATTTAATGAAAATATTTTCATATAATGATATTAAAGAATATGGTGAAATTAGTGAACAAGTAGCTGTATCACGTCGTCTTGCAATGAATATGGCTGTAGTTGCAAAATTACACCTTTCCTGGCAAGCGTATAAAAATGCACTAAGTCGTCAAGAACATACAAAATACCTTAGTGAAATAGATAATGAAATTTCCATCATTACAAAAACAGCACAAAGTAATTACGTGGGTAATGGTGTTGAAGTCATACAGAATGAATTTCGTGCTTTTCGCTCTGAGATGAGTGATTTTCTTGCTTATGCGGATTCACAAGATGCTTTTGGTGTTTTTTTGGTAAGTTTAGGTTTAAATCCAATCCCTGATAACTACCAGAAACTATCAATTAGTGAGTTGTCACAACTGATCTCTGATAAATATGCAGTCTGGGAATCAGGTCAATTACCACTTCAGAATCGAAAGCAGCTATTAGAAGAACAAGCTGATTCTTCTCTAATAAGTTTATCCGCACAATGAATAGAGGTGGCCTCATCACACAAAAAATAAACTTTTTTATTTGTATTTTTTTATTGTTTATAAATTCTAGTGCTTACTCTCAAAAAGACTCAGTCATTGACAGTAGTGTTGGGAATGGAAATACTTTTGACTCTATTAAATCAAACGAAAATAAATTGATTGAGCCTAATACCTTTCAAAGAATTAGAGGTCAGTTACGCTCCAGACACTTTGCGGTCATTTCCTCGGGGCTTTCTGCGAAACTGATTAAATTTCCATTAATTCATGGTGACAGTGTAAAAAAAAACCAACTCATTGCTCAATTTGATTGTCGTATTAAATTAGCAGAAAAAGCGGTTGTGAATGCTAAATTAAAGGCATCAAAAACTAAATTTAAAATCAATAAAAAGCTTTCAACTTTGAATAATATAAGTAAACTAGAAGTGATTCAGAGTGAAGCAGAAGTCTTCATAATGCAAGCGGAACTTAAAAAAATTAATGCTCTTTTATCTGAATGTAAAATTACAGCACCTTTTGCTGGCATTGTAACTGAAAAACACGTTCAAGCTTTTCAATATATTAGAGAAGGGGAGCCGCTTCTTGAATTGGTTAATATAAAAGGGCTGGAAGTTGAAATGATTGTCCCTTCAAAGTGGTTATCATGGTTAAAAAATATGGCACCTTTTGTGCTCAATATTGACGAGTTGAATATTAGCCTGAATGGCAAAATCGATCGCATTGTTGGAAATGTTGATCCAATTAGTCAAACTATTCGTATTATTGGTGTCTTAACATCACCCGTCAATGAATTATTACCTGGTATGAGTGGAGAAGTTGTTTTTTCTGCTGTAAACTCCCCTAGTTTTAATGAATAAATCTGAATCTCAAACTGTGAAAAGTTCGACTCACCATTCAAACAATAATCATTCTGACAATCAGGCTAATATTCGGCATGTTACCGATCTGTTACTTTTGCAACAACAATTGCGGAGCATGCCATCATTAACAGAATTAGGATATTTTCTTGTTAATGACACTCAAAAAATATTTTCATATCAGACCGCCATTCTCTGTTTTGATTTCACTGGCTCTATAAAAATAGAAGCCATCTCAAGCTTACCTAAAGCATCAGAGCATTCGCCCTTTTCTAGTTGGTTTACTGCGTTTTATTCTGAATTGAAAGCTTGCTATCAATCTGAAACCTCAATTGTAAAAAGAACTGATCTCTCGTCAGACATTTGTAAACAATGGGAAGACTTCTTACCTGAGCAGATTGTTTATATTCCACTGTCACGAGAAGCGAATGATGCCCATACATATGAGTCACTAGGTGCCTTAATTTTAGCTAGAAATGAAGTATGGAAAGATGAAGAACTAGGTGTTCTTAAATATTGGCGAGGGGCAATAAGCTATACTATTGATTTTATCCGCTTAAAAAAAAGAAGCATTTTCTCTCGATTAAAATCAAAAAAGTCCGTTGTCTGGACTCTCATTTTATTGGCACTGGTCTTCATAATGTTTATACCGGTCTCTCTGACGGTTATGGCACCGATTGAGATTGTGGCAAAAGATCCAATTCTGATTAGGGCACCGATTGATGGTGTTATTGGTGAAATTTATGTTCGCCCGAATCAGTCTGTTAAAAAAAATCAATTATTATTGACACTGGATGAAGCGTCGCTTTCTGCACGCCTGAGTGTTGCAGAGCAAGAGCTTGCCATTGCTCAAGCAGAGTATCGTCGCACTCAACAGGCTTCGGTCATTGATCGTCAGGCATCCTCCAATCTACCCATGCTCAAAGCTCGCATTGAACAACGTCTTGCTGAAACGACTTATGCTAAGTCTCTACTTGAGCGTATCGTGCTTCGTGCTCAACAAAATGGGATTGTTATTATTCCTGATATTCATGAGCTGGAAGGAAAGCCGGTTAGTTTGGGAGAAAAAATACTCACACTCGCCGACCCGACATCAGCAGAGGGTGAAGTCTGGCTTGCTGTGGCTGATAGCATCGAGTTGCCGAATAAAACCGCTGTTGAAGTCTTTTTAAATGTGCACCCTGATAGACCCTATAAGGCCTTCTTAAATTATGAAAATTATCAGGCTGAACTTTCGCCAGAAGGCATTCTTGCCTTTCGAACCCGTATTGATTTGGCATCCAAAAACATTCCAAGAATTGGTTTAAGAGGAATGGCTAAACTCTATGGCGAGAAAGTTTCTTTATTTTATTATTTATTCCGACGTCCTTTTGCTGTGGTTAGGCAATGGATAGGCTTGTAATCTAATAGTGACCACTTCTAAACGTGTATTAAATTCATGTTTAAGAGAAGAACTTCAGCTGTATCCGGTGGAGCCTGAACACGATGGCTCACCCGCATGGGTCATTCATGATCCTCTGGCGAATAGACATTTTCGATTAGGGCAATTAGAAGTTGAACTTTTAGTCTTTATTAGCCTTGATGTGGATGAAGAAGAGCTTGCTCTTCAAGCCTCAGCACAACTATCCAAGGAAATTACTAAAGAACATATTGCTGACTTGATGGATTTTCTTCGCCGTGGAAATTTAATCATTGGCGATGATAAACAAAAAGAATGGTATCGTACACAAAGAAAATCACTGGAACATAAAAGTTGGTTTTCTCATTTGGCCAAGAGTTATCTTTTTTTCAGAATCCCTTTTTGGAACCCTGATAAGTTTCTTGATAAACACCTAAATTCTGTACGTTGGATGGGGCACTCGACCACTTTATTTATTTTATTGATTGTTTTCTTTATTGGCATCATCTCAACCATTCACAATATGGAAGCCTTTGTTACGACCTTTTCCTATTTTTTTAATTGGACTGGTTTAGGTCTCTATTTTATTGTGCTCTTTTTTGTCAAAATCTTGCATGAATTAGGGCATGCTTTTGTGGCGAAGACGATGAATTGTCATGTGCCGGTGATTGGTGTTGCTTTTCTTGTTGGATGGCCAGTACTTTATACTGATACCAGTGATGCCTGGAAATTACAGTTACGTTCAAAGCGTATAAAAATTTCTGCAGCAGGTGTTAGTGTTGAACTTGGCTTAGCCATAATAAGTTTATTTTGTTGGAATTTTGCACCGGAAGGTATTCTTAAAAGTATCTTCTTTTTATTGGCAACAACAACCTGGCTATTGAGTCTTTTGGTCAACTTGAATCCGTTAATGCGTTTTGATGGGTATTATCTACTATCGGATATGCTGTCTATGCCTAACCTTGAAATTCGCTCGTTTACCATGGCGCGTTGGTGGTTGCGAGAAAAACTGTTTGCGATTAAAGGTCTATCTCCTGAGAAAATAAGAAAGCCATTTGTTTTTTATGCTTTTTCGATATGGGTTTACCGTTTTTTATTATTTCTTGGTATTGCTTTATTGGTTTATCATTTTTTCTTTAAGGTTGCGGGTATTATCTTGTTTGTTATTGAGATACTCTACTTTATTATATTGCCGATATACCGAGAAATAAAAGAATGGTGGACATTGCGTAATCTTATCAAGCTAAACATCATCACGATTCGGACGATGAGTATTTTTATCATTGCTCTTTTGTTAGGTTTTGTTCCCTGGAGCAGTTCAATTGAGGCACCGGCACTAGTACAAAAAAAAATAATAACAATGTATACGCCTATTGCAGGTAAAATAGACAAAATATATGTTTTTAATCAACAAAATGTCACCAATGGTCAACTTTTGTTCCAAATGGCCTCGCCTGAGCTGGATTATGATATTAAACAAGTTCAACAACGTTCTAATGAATTAACATGGAATCGAGACTCCTTAGGCTTTAATGAGAAACAACGCAGTCAGGCATTAATTATTCAGTCTGAGCTTAAGACACAAATTCATCGCTTATATAAACTCAACAAAAAGAAAGAAAAGCTGCAATCTTTTTCACCTTTTAATGGCATTGTTTCTGACCAGGTGACGGCCTTAAAAGAAGGTGACTGGCTAGCTCGTGGTCAGCCGGTTTTATCCGTAATAAGTCACGACCCTTCCTATGTGACGGCTTATGTTTCTGAGCACAACCTTTCCCGCTTGAAAGACGGTTCACAGGGATATTTCTATTCTAATGATGGGCTAATTTCACCTTTAAAAGTCGAAATGCTTAGCATTGATCCAATGGCTATACGAGAACTGAATTCAATGTATATGGCCTCTGTTTTTGGAGGTGATATTGCTGTGCGTGATAATAATCGAAACAATAATAATATACCCGTTGAAAGTACCTATAAAATTCATTTGAAGTTTATGTCTGAAAACTTAATTCCACAAAGGGTGATAAGAGGAAATATTGTTTTAAAAGGTGAAAAAGTGAGCTTCTATCAACGCATAAAAAGACATCTTTCCACTGTTTTTATTAAAGAAGCTGAGTTTTAAGTGGGCATTTTTAAGTTAAACTGATAAATTATCTCTTCATATTAATATCCTGCAAACTACCTCACTGCCATTCAAGACAACTGAGTAACCATTCATCAGACACTTTTTTCCAGCAGCTATGCACCTGATAATGCCGGGCACTTTCCGGTATCAGGTGCTTACCTCCCGTCACAACAACCTGTGACTGAGCATCAGCACGGATCTGCTGCATACTTATTTGCGTCGCACTGACATACACAGAAATATCTCTATAACGAAAAAAGAAGCCCATCAGCATGCGTTGTAATGACTGACGATCGTTATTGAGTTGATCCCGGTATTGAGTATCAATGACATCCATAAATTGCCCTCTGTCATGGGTTTCTATAGCATTCTGTAAAATTTCAATCTGTGCCTGAATCATAGCCTCATCTGACTTTTGTTCAGCACAACCGGACAGCATTAATCCCCCCCAAATCATATATAAAATAAGAGCGGGTAATAGTACAAGCTTGTGCATATTTTATTCCTTTATGGTATCTCAAAAACAACAGCCTGACCTTCAACTCGAGGATCGGATGCTGCCTGCACACCTTTATCATAATCCCAGCTTATCACCTGCATATTGCCATAAGGAGAGTCCTGCTGCTTCAGCTGATGTCCCATCTGCTCTAACTTTGTCACCATATCGTCTGAGAAGGCATTTTCTTCATAAAAAATCTTATCCGGCAGGTATTGATGGTGAAATCTCGGGCGACTTACCCAGGCCATGGGTGAGCCGCCTTTTTCTAATTCCAG
>DAOVUK010000184.1 GCA_030632625.1 Gammaproteobacteria bacterium | reverse complement strand
GCGCCCAAATATTCTTTCTAAATTACCGCTAAGGTAGTAAACCGACAAAGGTACTAAAAATGTAAAGAACCTAAATAAGGCGAATCCCTTTATGGGTCACGCAGTGATTGTCGCCTAAAGCGGTTAAAAACTAAAAGGGAATTCCGCTCGATATTCTTTTTTGCTGGATTTTAATCGAATCACAGCCAGCCAGTCTGTTCGCTCATTTGAAATTGCTGGTAATCTGGCCACAGCATCCCACTTTTCAGGTACCACCTGGTGGGTGGATTTATCCGGAGAGAAAAGCACATGTTGAGAGTCCAGCTCCTCACCGGGCATTTCAAATGCAACGGATACTGACTGGATCCCTTCAAAGTCAAAGCCAACTGCGGTAAGCGTCATTGGAAATTCTTTTCCAGAAGCGGCAGCGCCTTTAATTGCAAAGCTGATCCGCTGAAAATCCCCCTCATTGACAATGGATGCGCTACAAATACTGGCTGCTGAATTACAATGCTGATTCACCCCGAATTTAACCACCTTATTTGAATTTTCATCCAGAAAATCAGCAAAATCCTGTACAAAAATGAGCGCCATAATGATCACCATACTCATCACTAATAGTCGAAGGTATTTATTATCCAAATGTAACATTCCCATTTTTTACCTTTAATAAAGAAGTTTAAACTGCATTCCACAAACTGCTGATTGCCGAAATACCCTGAGCACCATTCTTTTTAGCCTGAGCAATATCATTTAGCCCCATTCCCCCCAGTGCAAATACCGGCATTTCAGCCATATCAGTCAGGGCACTAAATTGTTCCCAGCCCAATGGCTTCTGATCAGGATGTGATGCCGTATGCTGCACCGGTGAAATCACAATAAAATCCAGCCCTAATTGATTCGCCCGTTCAATATCTTTTATACCATGACAGGAAGCCGCTATTTTTTTCTGCGGAAAACGCTGACGATAATTTTTCATAAAGCCATCTTTATACAATCCATCTTCACATAAAAACGGCTCGTGTAAATGCAGGCTGGTCAAATGAATGCCTGTGGTTAATTCCATTATATCTAATTGACTCCGGGTTGATTTCAGCCTGTTTAAGTTAATCATGGATGAATTAGCTAAAACCCGGACATTATTTTTTTGCGCGATTTCACACAGCACTTGAATAAGCTTATCAGGCTCTTTATTAGCAAACAAGGAGGGTATTCGTAATTGCACCAGGCGAAGATTATGATATTCAATGCTATTAGAAAACTGCTCAATAAACTGTTTAATACTATTGGAATCCAGCTCACAGTCAGGTGTGATTAAATAACTTTGCGGTAAGTTCAGAGCATTAATAATTGCCTTATTGGCCTGCGGAAACTGATATTTTTCCAGCTGTTCCAGTGCCTCCCATACAACCTGTTGACCTTCCAGGCCAAACTGCTCCTGTTTTTTCTCTTGCTCAGGTGAGACAGAGCTTACGCTATCATGGACATACTCTTTACCATCAAAAGCAGTCACGATTCGTGCTTCGAGCAGCACAGTTTTATCCGGGTAATGATACACAAGTTTGATAAGAGGATGACTTTTTATAATATTAATACCCAGCTCTTCTTTAATTTCTCTAAAAAGCGCTTCGCTAATCGTTTCACCAGTTTCTACTTTGCCACCGGGAAATTCCCATAGACCGCCCTGATGAGCATTTTGCGCTCTTTTGGAAATTAAAATCCGGTCATCTTTGACAATAACCGCAACGGCAACATGGAGCCCTCTTTTTAGCATAGGTGTTTTACCATAACAGTTGCTGTCAGCTTCGATATTCAGCATTAATTTTCACATAGTCATAAGACAGATCACAGGTCCAGATCTGTGTCTCAGATGAGCCTCTATGTAAATTAACAGTCACCGTAATTGCATCTTGATCCATGACCTTCTGGCCACGCTCTTCGGTATAATCATCGGCTTTACCGCCTTGACGCACCAGACAGACATCATCTAAAAAAATCTCCAGAGCATTAATATCCAGATTATTAACTTCCGAACGGCCCACTGCCGCTAAAATCCTTCCCCAGTTCGGATCACTGGCAAAAAATGCGGTTTTAACCAGAGGTGAATGGGCAACCGTATAGGCGACATCATTACATTCCTGTTCAGTCTTGCCTGATTTAACCTTAATATTGATAAGTTTTGTCGCACCTTCTCCATCCAGTACAATCGCTTTGGCTAATTGTTCCAGAATTTTGGTCATTGCATTTAACAGGGCCTGATAATCAGGATGCTGTTCACTGTCAATCATCGGGGCTTTTGATTTTCCAGTCGCTACCAGCATACAGGCATCATTGGTTGAAGTATCACCATCCACTGTAATTCGATTAAACGAGTGAGCCACGCCATATTTTAAAATTTTCTGCAGCAATGATTGCTCAACAGCAGCATCAGTTGCCACAAAACTCAGCATAGTTGCCATATCAGGACGGATCATCCCGGAACCCTTGCAAATACCGGTAATAGTCACTGCCTGGCCAGCAATAATAAGTTGCGTGGAGGCACCTTTAGTACGAGTGTCAGTGGTCAGAATTCCCTGTGCAGCATCATGCCAACCCCGTTCTGATAAATTGCTCAGGGCATCGGGCAGAGCATTAATTATTTTATCAAGCGGCAAAGATTCCCCAATCACTCCGGTTGAAAAGGGCAGCACTGCTTTGTCACCAGTCTCGGTTAATTGTCCAAGATGCTGACAGGTATTAAGCGCATCCTTCATACCCTGCTCACCGGTTCCCGCATTGGCATTACCGGTATTAATCACAAAGTACTGAACACGACTCTCCTTTTGTTGTAAATGATTTTTTGCAACATGAACCGGAGCGGCGCAAAAAGCATTTTGAGTAAAAACACCGGCAACATTTGCTGAGGCATCAAAAGACATAACAACCACATCTTTGCGTTCCGCCACTTTAATTCCCGCGCAAGCTGTACCCAGTTTGAATCCTGAAACCGGATGCATTTCAGGGAGATTTGATTTGATTAACGTTATGATTGTCATTTTTAGCCTTTTTACTTTAATCAGCAAAAGGGCGAGCACATTGGTTCACCCCTGTATTGCAGCCTACATGCGTAGGGGCAGACCTATGTGTCTGCCCGACCTGTGTGTCTGCCCATCTCTATTTTAAAGTCTGTTTAAACAAAAATGCCCACGCAAGTGGGCATTTTTTTATCAGTATAAGCCAGCAAAAATTAACTGAGTTTCCCACAACACTGTTTATACTTTTTACCCGAACCACATGGACAGGGCTGATTTCGTCCTACTTTTTGCCCGTCTCTGACAAAAGGCTGAGCCTTATCCTGCTCATCAGCTTTTTCAGAGCCAGAGCCAGCATCAGTATCAGCCTCACCATCCCCTAAAGAATTAACTCCATCATGTTGAAATTCCATTTCAGGTTGTTCATGATGTTCAAATTCACTTAAATCAGGTTGTTCGCGAATCTGCATAGTGCTTAATCGGGCAATGACATCATATTTAACGCGATCCAGCAAGCCGGTAAACAGTTCAAAAGACTCTCGCTTGTATTCCTGCTTTGGATTTTTTTGTGCATAACCGCGTAAACCAATTCCCTTACGCAGATAATCCATGGCAGCCAGATGCTCTTTCCAGAGACTATCAAGCACTTCCAGCATAACGCCTTTTTCAACACGGCGCATCATATCAGAACCAATTAATTGTTCTTTTTGTGCAATAGAACTGGCCATTTCCTGCTCAATTCGCTCACGTAAAGGCTCTTCGTGCAGGTCATCATCCTCAGCCAGCCATTTTGCAATAGCAAGATCTATGAAAAATTCCTTTTTCAGTTCTTCTTCAAGCCCCGGGATATCCCACTGTTCTTCAATACTTTCAGGTGGGATATAGCCATCAATAAACTGATTGATCACATCTGCACGGATATCCACTATCATTTCTGAAATATCTTCAGTGGCCATGAGGTCACTACGCTGCTCATAAATCACTTTACGCTGATCATTGGCAACATCATCATATTCCAGCAATTGCTTACGAATATCAAAGTTATGACCTTCAACCTTGCGTTGCGCATTTTCAATCGATCGAGTCACCCATTTATGTTCAATGGCTTCACCTTTTTCCATGCCCAGTTTACGCATCAAACCAGCCATTTTGTCTGAAGCAAAGATACGCATCAGATTATCGTCCAGTGACAGATAAAAACGCGATGAGCCAGGATCTCCCTGACGTCCTGAACGCCCTCTTAACTGATTATCAATACGTCTGGATTCGTGACGTTCAGTACCGATAATGTGTAAGCCGCCATTATCTAAGACCTGCCCATGCAGCGCCTGCCACTCAAGCCGCATTTTTTGTACGGTGGCATCATCAGGCTCATCCAGTTTATTGATTTCTGCATCGATATTACCACCGAGAACAATATCAGTACCACGACCGGCCATATTGGTGGCAATGGTGATAGCACCAGCCTGTCCGGCCTGAGCAATAATATCTGCTTCACGAGCGTGCTGCTTGGCATTGAGCACTTCATGATTTATATTCGCTTTATTGAGAGCATCTGAAAGTAATTCAGAGACTTCAATCGATGCCGTACCAACCAGTGCCGGCTGCCCTCTTGCCTGACATTCCTGAATATCTTCGATAATGGCAGCAAATTTTTCTTCCTGAGTAAGAAAGATCAAATCACCATGATCCTGGCGCTGCATAGGTTGATTAGTTGGTAAAACAATGACTTCCAGATGATAAATTTCATGAAATTCAAAGGCTTCAGTATCAGCAGTACCGGTCATTCCTGATAGTTTGTTGTATAAGCGAAATAAATTCTGGAAGGTAATTGATGCCAGAGTTTGATTTTCTACCTGAATGGCAACCCCTTCTTTAGCCTCAACAGCCTGATGCAGACCATCTGACCAGCGCCGACCCGGCATAGTACGGCCAGTAAATTCGTCAACAATAACTACTTCACCATTGCTGATAATATAATCAACATTTTTTGTAAACAGACTATGGGCTCTAAGTGCCGCATTGATATGGTGCATCAAAATAATATTGGATGGATCGTACAGACTTTCATTTTCCTGAATAAGACCCTCTTCAAGCAACAGCTCTTCAACCTTCTGATGCCCTTCATTGGACAATAAAACTTGCTTATCCTTCTCATTCACAGTGTAATCGCCTGGCGGCTCTTCTTCCTGTTCATCCAGAGATTCAACCACTTCCTGTTGTACGAGTTTTGGGATGAGTTTATTAACACGCAGATAAACATCTGAATTATCTTCCGCCGGTCCTGAAATAATCAGAGGTGTCCTGGCTTCATCAATTAAGATGGAATCCACTTCATCGACAATAGCAAAGTTCAGCCCTCTTTGTACTTTGTCTTCAGTTGAAAAGGCCATATTATCGCGCAGATAATCAAAACCAAATTCATTATTCGTACCATAGGTAATATCTGCTGCATAGGCCAGGCGTTTTTGCTCACCATCCATACCTGACAAAATGATACCAACCGACAGGCCAAGAAAATTGTAGAGCTTGCCCATCCATTTGGCATCACGCTCGGCCAGATAATCATTCACAGTGACAACATGAACACCCTCACCACTTAAAGCGTTGAGATAAACAGCCAATGTTGCCATTAAGGTTTTACCCTCACCGGTACGCATTTCGGCGATTTTACCTTCATTTAACACCATGGCACCAATGAGCTGCACATCAAAGTGACGCATTCCCATAACCCGGCGACTGGCTTCTCTTACGACTGCAAAAGCTTCCGGCAATAGTTCTTCCAGTGTTTTTCCATCGTTAAACTGCTGTTTGAGCTCATCTGTTTTTCCCTGAATTTCCTGGTCAGTCAGCTCCTGTAATGCACCTTCCAGGGCATTGATATCTGTCACCCGTTTGGAATAACGTTTTATTTCCCGGTCATTACGACTCCCGAAAAGTTTTCTGAATAATTTTGCGACCATATTTTATAAGTACTTATCTTGTCATTAATAGGTTAATAAAGAGTATAGTAAAAGTTAAATAAACAGTGACGTAGCATAGCACAAAGCCCAACATTAATAATGTCGAATTATTAAATATGGGGATAAAAAACGGGGTTTATAGGCTCAGATGAAGGAAAAAGTAAGAAAAGAGGAAGAAAAATACGTATCAGAAAATAAATACGCGATGCAAATTAGATCAATTAAGGTCAGCGATAGAAAGTTACTTTTCTGCCGTTATTATATATTTTTGCGGATTAACCTGCTTACCATTGCGTAACACTTCATAATGCACATGAGGACCCGTTGACCGCCCGGTTGACCCCATAGTCGCAATAATCTGTCCTTGTTTAACAATGTCACCCACCTTGACAGCAATTGTTTTATTATGCCCATAGCGAGTGCTGAGTTTATAGCCATGATCAATTTCTATTAATTTGCCATAGCCTTTTTGTTTTTCAACCCGAATAACAATGCCATCAGCAGTTGCCAGAACAGATGAGCCTGATTTTCCAGCAACATCAACACCTTTGTGCATTTTTCGCTTACCCGTAAACGGATCTTTTCGCATACCGAAGTAAGATGATATCCAGCCTTTCTTTGCAGGATTCCCGCTAGGCGTCATTGCCAGCCTGAAGTGATCAGCAATCAGCAGATTTTCCAAAAGAGTTAATTGTTTGCTTCTGCTGTCAATATCCTCGGTCACCTGTGTCATTCTTCTGATAAATTCACTGTACTTTATGTTTTCAGAGAAG
>DAOVUK010000398.1 GCA_030632625.1 Gammaproteobacteria bacterium | reverse complement strand
TGCTGGTGACAATAATCAACAAAGTATTTAAAATCATCAATACTGCCGAAACGGCTGCTGGGTGCAAAATATCCGGTAGCCTGATATCCCCAGGAAGCATCCAGAGGATGTTCTGTTATGGGTAATAATTCGATATGCGTGAAGCCCAGTGGTTTAATGTAATCGACTAAACGGTGGGCAAGCTCACGATAATTTAAAAACTGACCCTGCTCATTTCTCTGCCATGAACCCAGATGCAGTTCGTAGACAGATAAAGGTGCATGCTGCCAGTTATCTTCTTTGCGCGCTGTCAGCCAGTTATTATCCTGCCACTGATAAGTGTCTGCATCAGAGGTAATTGACGCAGTTGCCGGGCGATATTCATAGATATTGGAATAGGGATCAATTTTTTCCAGTAACTCCCCGGTGTAACGATTTAATATTTCGTACTTATATAATGAACCCGGCTCAATGTCTGGCACAAAGAGCTCCCAGACACCACTGCCGCCGCGGACTCTCATCGGATGACTGCGGCCATCCCACTGGTTGAAGTCAGCAATGACGCTGACCCGTTCAGCATTGGGTGCCCAGGTAGAAAACAGCATGCCTTTGATGCCGTCCACTTCAACAGGGTGTGAACCCAGGACATTATAGCATTGCAGTAATTTACCCTCAGTGAACAGATGTAAGTCAAAGTCACTGATTTGCGGTGCAAAAGTATAGGGGTAGTAATTCTGATGCTCATAACCGCTTTTATCGGTCCAGCTTAACTGGAAGTGTTCATCCACAGATTTGAGGTCACCCTGCCATTCAAAGAAATCACTATCCGGGAGCCGTGTGACGGGTTCTGCAGACTTATCTGATAATCTTATAGAGACTGTTTCAGCATAGGGCAGGTAGACACGAATGAGTTGGTTTTTCTTATCAAAGCCCAGTACATTAAAGGGATCATGATGTTTGGCATCAATAATGCGGGACAAGTCGTTCTGAATCGGCGATTTTTTGTACTTTTTTACCATGGGAGCTTCCTTAGGTGTTCTTTGTATCATCTTAGATTCATTATACTGTCATTTATCCAAATTATAATAGCCTAAAAGGGTTGTATTTAATTAGACTGGGTAATTAGTGTCCATCCGTTAATTGACAGTTTTAGGCGAATGAATGCGCCCCTACAGAAAAAATTCTAAGCTATTCAATGGTTTATGAGTTCACGATTGTAGGGGCGAATTTATTCGCCTTATTTACGGATGGACACTAATTAATTGATTGTGATCAATGATTGCTTCTAATTTAACTTATTAGTCGTTTAGTTTGTGATATTATGTTCTATAATTTAAGCTCTATAATTTCAACTCAACTTCATACAAGGAAGCGTCAGTGTCAACTAAAAATTCTCACCGTTATGTCAGCCGAATTACCCGTGATACTTTAGCGATAATTTTAGCTGGAGGACAGGGTTCCCGTTTAAAAGAACTGACTGCCTGGCGTGCCAAACCGAGTGTGCCCTTTGGTGGTAAGTTTCGGATTATTGACTTTCCTTTATCAAATTGTGTGAATTCAGGTATTCGACGTATTGCCGTGGCAACGCAGTATAAATCCCATTCACTGATACGACATATACAACAGGGATGGGGGCATTTTCGTGGTGAATTTGGCGAATTTGTTGAGTTATTACCGGCACAACAACGTATTAAAGAGAACTGGTACTTAGGCACTGCCGATGCAGTCTATCAAAATCTGGATATTATTCGTGCTCATGATCCGGAATATATTCTGGTTCTGGCAGGCGATCACATCTACAAAATGGATTATGGTGTGATGCTGGCCAAACACGTGGAAAATGAAGCTGATCTGACTGTGGGCTGTTTTGAAGTACCTCTGGATGAAGCTAAGGCCTTTGGTGTGATGGCGGTTGATGAGCATAACCGGGTGATTGAGTTTGCTGAAAAACCAGAGTATCCCAAACATGTACCGGGTAATACCAAAACGGCTCTGGCTTCTATGGGGATCTACATCTTTAATCGGGATTTTCTGTTTGAGCAGCTCATTAAAGATGCTGATGAAACTGGTTCAAGCCGGGACTTTGGTAAAGACATTATTCCTAATGTAGTAGACAAGTATCGTGCTTTTGCCTACTCTTTTAACAATAAAGAAGAACAGAGTCAGACTTATTGGCGTGATGTCGGCACTATCGATGCCTTCTGGAAGGCCAACCAGGAATTAATTGGTGTCTCACCTGAGTTAAACCTGTATGATGACATCTGGCCGATCTGGACTCATCAGGAACAGCTGCCGCCGGCAAAATTTGTTTTTGACGATGATGAGCGCAGAGGTATGGCGGTTGATTCCATGGTTTCAGGCGGCTGTATTATTTCAGGCTCTAAAGTCTCTCACTCATTATTGTTTTCTAATGTCAGAGTGAACTCCTACTCATTAGTTGAAGACTCAGTGCTATTGCCGGAAGTTCATATTGGACAACACTGCCATATAAAAAATGCGGTCATTGATAAAGGTACTCAGATACCGGATGGTACCACCATCGGTATTGATTCAGAACAAGATAGAGAACGCTTTCGGGTGACAGAAAAAGGCATTGTACTGGTGACTCCGGATATGATTGGACTCAAGAAACATATGTTTAGATAAATTTTCAACTAAAGACTCAATGTTCCTGGAATAATAGTTTTTAAAAAATATACACGGAATAGTTACTAATTTTTGCAGTATTGCTAAAATGCCCAGCATTAATTAATAGTTTCAGGCGAATCCCTTTTAAAGGGATTCGCCTTATTAATGTATTGGCACAAATTTAGCAATGAAAGGGAAAGAAATGAGTTCTTCAGTTGAAGATAAATTGAAAGTTGTTGTCTGCTGGCACATGCATCAACCGGAATACCGTGACTTAAGAAAAAATGAATATGAGCTGCCCTGGACCTATCTGCATGTGATAAAAGATTATGTGGATATGGTTGACCACCTGGAATCCATTCCAGGAGCCAGAGCGGTGGTGAACTTCACCCCCACTCTATTAGAACAGATTGAAGACTACAAACATCAAATCAAAGATTTTTTACAGCACAATACCCCATTGCGTTGTCCTTTATTAACCAGTCTGACCAGTAATAAACTGCCCTCAAGTCCGCCTTTAAGGCTGCAGCTGATTAATGACTGCCTCAGAGCCAATCGGGAACGTTTAATTGATCGTTTTCCTGCCTATCAGAAACTGGCCAATATGTCAGAGTGGTTTATCAACAACCCGGATACTGTCTTTTATCTGGATGAACAATATCTTTTTGACTTGTTGACATGGCATCACCTGGCGTGGATTGGGGAAACTGTTAAGCGCAGCGATCAACGAATTAAACGGCTGCTCCGTAAAGAAAGTGATTATACTTTAAATGATCGCTATTTATTGATGGAAGTCATTGGTGAAATTCACAATACCATTATTGAACGCTATCGCCGCCTGGCTCAGTCAGGACAAATAGAATTGTCAGTGACACCTTATGCCCATCCGATCATGCCGTTAATGCTGGATATAAATTCTGCCAGGGAGGCAATGCCCGAAGTGCCGCTGCCGGAAAAAACCAGCTATCCGGGCGGCAAAGAACGAATCCACTGGCATATTAAACAGGGTCTGGATATTTTCAAAAATCATTTTGGTTTTAAACCCGTGGGCTGCTGGCCTTCAGAAGGTGCTGTCAGTGATGAAAC
>DAOVUK010000507.1 GCA_030632625.1 Gammaproteobacteria bacterium | reverse complement strand
CCAGAGCAAATGAGCACCCAGCCTTTTTAAATGTCTCAATAAAGCTGATAGCCTTGTCAAATGAAGCAATGGCTGCCGTTTCAGTTATTTCAAAACAAATTGCTTGTGCAGGAATTTTATATTTTATAAATAAAAAACTGACTGATTTTTTAAATTCAGCATCCCCTAAAGAACGACCTGAGATATTCACAGAAAAAACAGTCCGGGAAAGTGATTTTCTGTGTTCAGAAATAAATTTGAAGGTATTTTCAATCACCCAATAATCAATCTGTGTGATTTGTCCATATCGCTCCGCAGCTGGAAGAAAAGCGCCCGGTGGATAAAGTTTGCCCTTTTTATCGATAAAACGAACTAGAATTTCATAATGTTCAATGGCTTTATCCGCAGCCACCTGCACAGCCTTAATGGCCTGAGCATAAAGCACAAAACGATCATCATGCAGAGCAGCGGTAATTTCAGACATCCACTGAATCTGCCCTGCCTGTTCAGCAAGCCGCTGATCCTGGGCGTCATAAACATGAACCCGATTTCGCCCGGCATCCTTTGCTGCAAAACAGGCAGTGTCCGCCGCAATAAGGACTTGCTTTAACTCTGAAGTGTCACCGGAAATGGATGCGATACCAATACTAACACCGATTGAGAATATTTTATTATCCCAGGAAAAACGATATTCACTAATAAGGTTGCGTAATTCTTCAGCAATCAGAGTAGCTTTGTCAATATCACATTTCTCCAGCAACAAGCCAAATTCATCACCACCCAGACGCGCCAGAGTATCTTGTTTTCTTACCTTATCTTTTAACAATACAGTAATTTGTTTTAACAGCTCATCACCAGCCATATGTCCACAGGTATCATTGACCACCTTAAATTGATCCAGATCCATATATAATAGTGCATGATTATCACTGGACACCTTGCGCTGCTCGATGGTATCTTTCACCCGATGTTCAAAATAACAGCGGTTGAATAAATTAGTCAGAGGATCGTGCATAGCCTGATAGGATACCTGTTTATTTTTACTGGCAACCAGGCGAACAACAACAATGGCAATCGCAATAACCAGAACAAACACTATCAACGCAATGGAGAAAAGAGTATATCGGGTATTAATATAGTACTTATTTGCCTGAGATAATGCCGTATGTGCACTCTGATTTTCAATCACCACCAGCGCACCAAGAAAAACTAATACAAAATGCTGTAATTTTTCAGCTTGTTCAGCCAATGCTAAATTGACATTCATGTTATTGAATAATTGCTCTGCCAGTTGATCATTGACTGGTTGAGATAACTTTATAGCATCCGTCATTTTCTGCATAATGAGTTTTTCGTCATGATTCATCGGCAATTGAACCAGGTTTTCTCTGGCAATACGAAATCTTCCGGAATATTGAGTAAATTTAATAAATTCATCATTACGCTCAAAGGGATCGGTCATTAAACGCATTTTTTTCAGGCTGTCTGCTCTCAAACGAATAGCATCACGCATTGAGTTTGCAGCCTGCAATTTAATATTGGTTTTTTCCACCAGTGTCGAAAGGCTGTCATTAATATTTTTGAATTGTGAAAGAGAAACCAGAACAAGAGCCAGAATTAATAACAAAACAGCTGAAAAACCAATAGTGATAGGAATATTAGAACGATCCTGAACAAATTCGTAAGAGAAATTAGACATAAAAATAGTACTATTTTGAGTTGTAAGTGATTTATTTTTCAAAGTATAGATTATGGTAAGATCATTATCCCTATATCCAACTCATAAATGAGAATTGCTTAGCAAAAATCTTATAATTGTAAGCTTTTTCTTACGAGACAAAATTCATGCTTGAGTTAGAACGAAGCAGTAAGCGAGAGATGTGCAGATTAATGAAAAACTGAACGTTATTGAGGTCAGAATATTATGAATGCAAAAATTGCTTAACCAAAATGGAAAAAATCCATGTTTATTATAAAAAATTAACATGGATTTAATCACAAAAAACAGTTAAAAAAATTTCTAAAAATTTATTATGTCATTAGGCCAAATTTAATAACAGGAGCCGCCGCATAAAAACGGCCCCTTAATTAAATTAACGTTTTTGTTTATGACAGAGTCCGCAACCCACTTCAGTACCTTTGGGTATTGTAGCAATCAGATTGTTCCTGCTGTCACACAGCGTTCCCTGATCATTTTTACACTCTACAACCCGGTCAGCTGCCGTTCTGGATAGCACAGTGCCCATCAGATCGGTACCATGACAGGTGCGACAGTTATTATTGCTGCTGCCGCCATAATTATTGTGGTTAAAGTTGCAGCGAGGATCGCCATCGGCCACTATAGGATGCATACCAT
>DAOVUK010000091.1 GCA_030632625.1 Gammaproteobacteria bacterium | reverse complement strand
TCTAAGCAGGAAATTATAGTTTGTCTGCTTCTTCAGCCAGATATTCAGCAACACCTTCAGTAGTTGCTTTCATACCTGTATCACCTTTGTTCCAGCCCGCAGGACAAACTTCACCATGCTCTTCAGTGAATTGCAGTGCATCAATCATACGTAACATCTCATCAATATTACGACCAAGAGGTAAATCATTAACAACCTGGTGACGAACAACACTATCTTTGTCTATCAGGAAAGAAGCGCGATAAGCAATACCGGCGCCACGATTGTAAATACCATCATCTCCAGCACCACCACCCACTTCAACATCATAGTCATTACAGATTGATTGTTGCAGATCGGCAACTAATGGATATTTAACTTCACCAATACCACCATTATTGATAGCAGTACTTCTCCATGCTTTATGAGTGAAGTGTGAATCAGTTGAACAACCAATGACTTCAACACCACGGCTGGTGAACTCTTCAATACGGTGATCAAAAGCGATTAACTCTGAAGGGCAAACAAAAGTGAAATCAAGTGGGTAAAAGAATAAAACCGCATATTTACCTTTAATATGTTCTGCAAAATTAAAATCTGCTTTTATTTCGCCATCGCCCATGACAGCATTTGCAGTAAAATCAGGTGCAGCTTTACCAACTAGTACGCTCATTATTTATTTCTCCGATTGTAATAAGATTTTAGTAAGATTGTAGAAAAAGTTTTTGTATAAACAAAAAAGTGGTTAGTAATTCTTTAATAGGGTAATTTGCTTTAAAATCAAGAAAAAAACAAGTGTTTTATCTAAAATAGTTGCAAATAACCCAGTAATTTAGTGGGTTATTGTATAGTGACCTATGCGTTAAAGCAAGCGATTACGATTTTAATTTAGCGAATGCCGCAGCCATGGCATTATTAGTTGGTGGAGCCTGATTTGCTTTTTGCTTTTGACGTTTATTTAGCCTGGAGTGCTGAGAAGACTGGTGCACGGGTTCTTTCATTGCTTTGGGTGCCGCTTCCGCTTTCTCACTAAGACGCATTGTCAATGCAATTCTATTACGTTTTAAATCAATTTCAACAACTTTTGCGGTCACAACATCACCTGCTTTGACAATTTCTCTTGGATCTTTAACAAACTTGTCTGCTAATTGAGAAATATGCACCAGACCATCCTGGTGGACACCAATATCGACAAAAGCACCGAAATTAGTGACATTGGTGACAACTCCTTGCAAAATCATATCGGGTTTTAGATCTTCAGGTTGCTCTACACCCTCTTTAAATTCCGCGGTTTTAAACTCCGGTCTCGGATCGCGACCCGGCTTTTCAAGCTCTTTGATAATATCTCTAACCGTGGGTTCACCAAATGTTTCATCGGTAAATTCTGCAGGATTTAATGAGTGAAGAAAGTTTGAATCACCGATTAATTGACGAATATCACAGTTTTTATTACTGAGTATTTTCACCACAAGAGGGTATGCCTCCGGATGAACAGCTGAATTATCCAGTGGATTATCACCATTCATAACCCGTAAAAATCCTGCAGATTGCTCAAATGCTTTTTCACCCAGTCGAGTCACTTTTAACAGTTCACGTCGATTCTTGAATGCACCATGCTGTTCCCGATAAGCAACAATATTGGCAGCCAATGTTCGGCTTAAACCGGAAACCTGAGTTAATAAGGGAACCGATGCTGTATTCAAATCGACCCCGACGCCATTAACACAATCTTCAACAATGTTTTCCAGTTTTTTGCTCAGTTGAGTCTGACTGACATCGTGTTGATACTGACCCACACCAATGGCTTTAGGATCAATCTTAACTAATTCAGCCAGAGGATCCTGCAAACGCCGGGCTATCGATACAGCACCACGTATAGAAACATCCAGATCCGGGAATTCTTTAGAAGCCAGTTCTGAGGCAGAATAAACAGAAGCACCAGCTTCAGAAACAACAATTTTATTCATTCTCAGTTTCGGGTTCTGTTTAATCAGATCCGCAGCCAGCTTATCGGTTTCTCTTGAAGCGGTGCCATTGCCGATACTGATCAGATTGGCATGATGTTTCTTTGCTAATGCAGCCAGGGTATGAATGGATTGATCCCATTGATGTTTAGGAGCATGGGGATAAATCGTCGCATGATCAAGATATTTACCTGTTTCATCAACGACAACAACTTTTACGCCGGTACGTAAACCGGGATCGAGTCCAATAGTCACTTTTTGTCCGGCTGGTGCGGCTAATAACAAATCATTTAAATTCTTACCAAAGACATCGATTGCTGCTTCATCGGCATTTTCTCTAAGACGCTTTTTTAAATCCATATCAAGGGATGTTTTAACTTTAATGCGCCAGGTCCACTTGACTACCTCTAACAACCACTTGTCTGCTGCCCTGCCCTGCTCTTCAATAGCAAAATGACGAGCAATTATGTATTCCATCGCTGATAAACTACGGGGATCGATTTGCTTGTCACCATCCAGTTCCGTATTAATAGTAAGAAAACCTTCTTTTCTACCTCTAAATAGAGCCAGAATACGGTGTGACGGCATATCTTCAAGCTTTTCACTGGCATCAAAATAATCTGAAAATTTATTACCGGCTTCTTCCTGACCTTCGACCACTTTAGAAACCATCACTCCGTTGTCCCATAGATTTTCACGAAGCTGGCCAATTAATTCCGGATTTTCAGCAAATCGCTCCATCAGGATCTGTTTAGCACCATCCAGGGCATCTTTAACAGTTGCCACTTTATTCTCATCATTCTTTTTGTTACCAGAGTTGAGAAAACTTTCCGCCTGAACCTCTGGAACTAGCGCTGGATCATTGAGCAGGGAATCTGCCAGAGGTTCCAATCCGGCTTCACGGGCAATTTGCGCCTTAGTTCTTCGCTTAAGCCTATAGGGTTTATAGAGATCTTCCAGGCGAGTCTTTGTTTCTGCATTCAGTAGAGTTGTATTAAGTTCAGATGTCAGTTTGCCTTGTTCCTGAATCGTTTTGATAATAACATCACGACGCTCATCCAGTTCACGCAAATAGATCAAACGTTCGTCCAGTAATCTCAACTGGATATCATCCAGCCCTCCCGTAACCTCCTTACGATAGCGAGCCACAAAAGGCACTGTGTCACCACTATCAAGCAAAGTAATAGTAGCTTCAATCTGTGATAGATTAACATTGAGTTCTTCAGCAATTCTTTGAGCAATTGTTTTGAGCATATGAGAGATTTTTCCACGTTCATTTTAAAAGGAGTATTTTCAAGCCAAATTGAAAAATGAGATATTAGTTCAGAACCAAAAAAAAGGCTACTCCTTTTTAATAAGAGCAGCCTTTTAGTTAAGTTAATTATGTTTGCAGGTTTGTATGTTGGTATGTTGGTATGTTGGTATGTTTTTAAGTTGTAAAAGCCTGGAATCTAAAACATACAAACTTATTAACTTACAAACTTATTAACTTACAAACTTATTAACTTATTAACATACAAACCTATCACTCAGGTCAAAGTAAGATATACGGCAATTGCTGATAATATACCGATTCCGGAAGCAAATAAAGTGGCATAGGTAACACGTCTGGCCATTTTTTTATTGGCATCATTAATTGCATCCGTCATCATCATCATGGATTCATGGGCAACTATGCTGGCTGTTTCTTTTGCTGCATCAATTGCTTTTGATGTTGAGGCAAGACGGGCCACACTCTTAATTTCTTCCAGAGTTTTTGGATCGATTTTGCTAATATTATTGTCACTACCAATGCCGTCAAGTTTAGTGGCCAGCTCTGCCATTGAATCCTGAATTTGACCTGATATTTTATTGGAATAAGAATTAATACGAACATCAAACACTTTTTCTGAAATATGTTCCGCTTTATCTTCGTCACAAAGTTTAAGTTCTTTGCGGAACTTGGATAATTGCTGAGCAGTCGTGCCGATGACCTGATAACGAACTGCTGCAGCAACAGCGGCTTCAGCGGTTTTTCTAACCATTTTTTCAATGTCTTCAGCAGAAATCTGATGAGCATCATTGGAAGCAGCCTGACCTGTTTGAATTTGTCCTAGCGGAATTTCAGGCAAATTATTAAGCTTGCGAACAACAGCACTTAACCTGTCAGTTGATGCAGGTTTAGGCAGGATATCCAGAACCCCGTGAGAGATGACATTTTTTTCATACTCTTTACCGTCTTGTGAGGTATACATAACAACGGGAATGACTGCAGTTTGCGGGTTAGTTTTTATTTTCTGTACAGTTTCAAGACCATTCAATCCCGGCATCATGTGATCCATGAAAATGGCATCAGGCTGATTGTTTTCCAGATAAACAAGTGCATCTTCTCCTGATTCAGCTAAATCAGCAGTCAGATTAATTTTACCCAGCATTTTACGTAACATGAACCGTGCTGACTTTGAATCATCTACAACCAGTACGTGTTTGACAGTCATATTCATAACCCTATCTTAACCTTCAGTAAATCCAAAAATGGCATTCAAAAACATCTAAAACATCTAAAACATCTAAAACAGCGTTTTTGAAAGCGATAAAATATAAAGAAATCAAGAATATGCTAACTTTTCGTGATCTTCATATTATGTTTTAATTAATTCTAGTAAAAAAATACAATAATTCAATAAAATTATCCACTAGAAACCGATAAGTGGTCATATTTTTAAGACCAGATATTAATAATCATTAATGTTTTATGATAAATTCATCTTGTATCTTATTGTTAAATATATACTTATCTGAATAAAAATCAAGTTTTTAAGTGTTATTAATAAGTATGATTTAAATCACGCTTACAAACTTAATATCTCAATTAAAAAATCAGCTTTGTTATTATCAGTTCACTTAATTATAGTTGATCATTTTGTCACTCTATATTTAATGATACACTCTGTTTCGTGCTGACTGATAAATTAAAAACAACCATCCAGGATGCCTATACCCGGATCCTGGAAAGTAAAGAAATCAAGCCCAGATATGGCCAGAGGCTTATGATTGCCGATATAGCCCGGACATTGGGAAATATCGATCAGCAAAATCCTGATCAGCCGAACATCTGTACCCTGGAAGCCGGGACAGGTACCGGTAAAACAATTGCCTATATTGTCGCCGCACTGCCGATTGCCAGAGAACACAAAAAAAAGCTCATTATATCAACCGCCACAATTGCCTTACAGGAACAAATCCTGTTAAAGGATTTGCCTGAGATACAACGCCATAGTGGTTTAAATTTTTCTTTTACCCTGGCCAAAGGCCGAAAACGCTATGTTTGTCTGCACAAACTTGAAAACTTTATCGCCCATAAAAACCAGGCTGATTTACCACTCGATATACCTTCAAGCGAAGTTCTGCTCAATAATAAAGATGATATATTACTCTATGATGACTTGTATCAGGCCTGGAAAAAAAGGGATTGGGACGGTGAAATTGATAGCTGGAACGACTTTATTGCTCAAAGCAGCTGGTTACCGCTAACATCCGATCAACATCAATGCAGTGGTAAACGTTGTTCATTTTATAATGAGTGTCCATATTTTAAAGCGCGCGAATCCGTTTTTAAGGTTGACTGCATTATTGCCAATCATGATCTCGTTTTAAGTGATCTGAATATGGGCGGAGGATTCATTCTGCCCTCTCCGGATGAATGCATTTACATTTTTGATGAAGGTCATCACTTACCTATAAAAGCCATTAATCACTTCAGTTATTCTTTTCATATTAATACCACCCTTAAGTGGCTTGAACAGGTCAATTCAACCCTGAACAACTTTGCATCTTTAGCCAAACCACCGGCACAGATTCAGCGCATAGTTACTCAATTTCCTGAGCAGGCTAAAGATATCAGCACAGAAATTAATAATCTTGAATTGATTGTCAAGCAGTTTAAATTTCCTGAAAATAGATTTTCCTCCAGTGCAGGAAATACTTCCGGCAGTTCCGGGGAACAAATTTTACGTTTTGAGTTTGGACAGATACCTGAAATACTAAAAGCTCAATGCCTGCAGCTGCTCAAACAATTTGAAAAACTATCAGGACAGCTATTACAGATTAATACCGTGCTTAAAGATACTCTGGATGGTGAAATCACCGGTCTGAAAACTGAAATTGCAGAGCAGTGGACGCCAGCATTGGCACCAATGGAAAGCAGGGCTAGTGCGGCAATGAATCTTTTTGAGTTTTTTACTAAGAAAGATAAACAGGGTCAGCCGCCTAATGCCCGCTGGCTGAAAAAAAATGACAGTGCAAATAATTCTTACAGAAGCGGCTCTCACTCTAAACAAAATGAGCTTCAGGGTATTGAGTTATCATGCAGTCCAATACTCGCAGCAAATACCCTGGAACAAATCCTCTGGTCACAATGTTATGGTGCAGTCGTGACCAGTGCAACAATTGCCGCACTGGGTAATTTCGATCGCTATGTACTAAATTCCGGAGTACCCGGTTTCTTTAATATTTTACCCAGTCCATTTAATTATCAGGATAATGTTGAATTCATGGTCCCTGAAATGCGCAGTGAAGCCACTCAGTACCAATCCCATACCGACGAAGTCGTGGAAATATTAAAAAAAATAATTGATCCCAAAAAAGGCACTCTGGTGCTATTTGCCTCTAAGAAACAGATGAGTGATGTGGAATATGAACTTTTACGCAGTGATGATATCTGGAAAAAACTACTGCTCACCCAGGGACAGCGAAATAAACAGGTGATTATTAATGATCACAAAAAACAAATTGATAAAGGCAACGGCAGTGTCATCCTGGGCCTCAACAGTTTTGCAGAAGGTATTGATTTGCCGGGAGAGTATTGTGAGCATGTGATTATTGCCAAACTGCCCTTTTCAGTGCCAAATAATCCTGTTGATGCCTCACTGACTGAATGGATTGAATCTCAGGGAAGAAATGCCTTTATGGAAATTGCTGTGCCTGACGCAGCCATTAAATTAGTTCAGGCCTGCGGGCGCTTAATCCGAAAAGAAACCGATAAAGGTAAAATCACCCTATTGGATAAAAGAGTCATCACTAAGTTTTATGGCAAAAAAATTCTCAATGCCCTGCCTCCATACAGGATTAATTTAAATGTCCCCATCGATTAAAGATGGAATAATTTATAAGCCTTGTAATCATGGGGCCATAATTTGGCAGATTTTTTACGACAAAAGTTTGTCCGCTCATTGTACAAATAGCAGACATATTTCATGTTGTAAGGAAAGATAAGAAATAAGCATAAGTATCAATGCAGAAACTCAAGGTCAATCCATATTCAGTTTTTGGCGTAACATTGCCAGATCGGGAGCAAGTTCCGGCTGGTTTTTACTGGACATTGTCTGAATAGATAATAACAAGCCCTCCAATAGTTCTTTACCTTTGTTTGTTTTACTGGCCTGACGGGGCGTCTGGTTATTTAAGGCCGGCAAAGACTGATCGAGCCAGTTTTCCCAATGTTCTTCAAGTATTTTGCCAAGAGCTTCCTGCACTTCCGGTAATTGAGCAAGTTCATCATGATTCGTTCCGGCTAATTGTCGTTGCTCTGGCAATTCTTCCATCATTTTTTCTGTAGAATGGTATACCGTATTTTTAAATTGAGCACGTTTACCCAGCCGGCGGGTCATTTTTCGTTTAATTTGTTCTGCTCGCTGATCGGAGTTGACATTGATTTTCAATTTACCGGGTTCAATATTCAAGTGTCCCATGACAGTATTATCCCACTGTTGGTGCTGCCTGTTACCTTTTAGCATCCAGGAAAGTTCAATAGCGGTCATTTCCCCCTGACTGTCAAAGCTGGCCTCTTGTCGTATTTGCTCTTCTGGTATGAGCGACAGTGATTTTAGAGCATCAAAGGCTTCAGAAACTGAACAGCTAAGCGAATAAAATAACTCCTGCAGACGTAACTCATCACCATCGGTGTTCTGTAACCGGGGCATTTGTGGATTAAAAAGTTGCTCCCGAATATCAAAATAAACATCACGGAAATCTTCATCGTATTCGCTTAAGACAGAAACCGTTATCTTTTTTCGGAGGGATTTTATGTCTTCACGATATTCAATAAAGTAATTATGATAACTTTGAGGAATAACATAGGGAGCCATACCGAAAAAGACTGAGGTCTCATCGACGGTTATAATCCGGCCAAAGACAATAACCCCCACATCCAGAGTTTTTGACCCCATGATCTCCTGCACAGTAATGTCCTGTTCCAGAAAGATATCTCTGACAGTCATTTGTTTTCCAGGGACAATATGTGAGATTAAATAATAACTTAAAGGCTGAGTGCTCGCCTGTTCGATAAATTGCCGGGATAAAGCATTGTGTTTGTATCGTTTTTCTTCACAATATAAAGACACCATCGTTTGAGCAGGAAAAATCACCTCAGGAACACCATCTAATTCATCAAAATATGGCTCTGTGTCAGGGATCCATAAAAATAAAAACCAGGGTAGAAACAATGTTTCAAATTCTGGAACAGCATAATCCTGAGAGCTATCCGAACCGAATGTTTCATCACTTTCATCAAAAGGATCGAGATCGCGCCAGACAACAAAATCTTCCCAGGCTGCCACCAGAGCTTGCCCTGAAAATTTCTGATCCACATAGCCAAGTAACATATGCACCAGTTCGCCTTCAAATTTTCGTATTTTTGAACGTGTAAAACTCGATGGCAGGGATTGCGATTTATTTAAACAGCATTTTTTGTATTTTTTTCCACTACCACAAGGGCACGGATCGTTGCGTCCTGTTTTGGACATATTTATTTCCTTACTTCTGTAAATATTTTGCACTTAATACGTCAAGCAACTCTTCTTAATTCTAAAAGTTGTTTCATTAATTCATCTTCAGACCTGCCAATATCACCAGCTTCATGCAGGGCGTAAATCACCCGGAAACCCATCGACATATGACAATACTTCAGGGGCTTCTACTTCCCGATTATTGAGCTTATGCATACTGGCTGAGCCCAATTTTCCCTTTCCATATTTAATATAACATTTCATTGGGTATGGGGGATATATTATAGGAATATCTATGACAAAATTAAGTGATAAAAAC
>DAOVUK010000403.1 GCA_030632625.1 Gammaproteobacteria bacterium | reverse complement strand
GGCCTTGTAACAAATTCCGGAATAATGTGCCGGGTCAACAAACGTTTCTAATAATAGCGGGCGAAATCCCCAGCGTTCATTCCAATCATCAGCAACCCGACGGGCAAGTTGCCCTAAAACATGACTGGCCAAATGAGGTATCTTGATCCAGGGGAAAATAAGATAGCGCGAATTATTTATGACCCAGGATAAATTGACTTTGCGTTGTTTGTTGTCCCAGCCAATCCAGTGATCTCGTGAAGCCAGAGTACGCGATGCGCCGGAGATTAAAATACAGCCGAGATACTGACCACTGGCACGGACAAAATAGCGAATAAAATGACCAAAGGGCCTCTTAAACCCAAGTGGATGATAACGTTCCATATATTCATTCCACAAATGTCGATCTTCGTCATTCGTTACAGGCGTTACTTCAACCGGAGCAATACTTTTAAGAGGGGCTTCCAGTATATCAGGCGCATCTGTTTTTGCGGTTTCTTCGGGCGGAGGCTGACTGACTGATCCCTTACTTCGCTTTTTGGGAAATTTAATCAGACCCTGTTCTTCCATTTGCTCAAGCAGTTGTTTGCAGGCGGTTCTTTTGGGCATTCCTGACGTGGTTAACCAGTCAAGATGTTCACAAACGGTTTCAATCATTTCTGACTGGGAGAGTTTTGGGAACAACTCAAAGGTATGTTGGATCAATTTCACTTCCTTATCACGAAATTCCCGGTCGCCGTGTTGGAAAAATAATTCGCTTGTTGTTGACATAAATGAATCCATTGACTAGTTAGGGGGTTGGCAATTATTAAAGTACCAATCTCTTATTTGTTCATAAAAGAAGCTTCTTATTTTAGCAAAAGATGCTTCTTTATGAATTATTTTTTTTTACAGGCGTATGAAGTAAACTAACAACTTTCTCAGCATGGCAATTTCAAAGCTGAATCAAAGGCCATAAAAGCAGGTAAATAATAAATGTTGTATGATAGCTTATCAGAAATGACCGTACCTGAGTTGAAATCTCGTCTGAACCTCATTAAAAGTGCCAGGAAAGTCACTCTTAAAGCGGAAATCATTGATGAAATCTCACGTCTGGTGCTATCTGATACCCTTGAAGTGTATTGGCAAAAACTGACAAATCTGGAAAAAATGGCTGTTGCAGAATCAGTCTATCATTGGCAGGGACGCTTTTATTATGATCGTTTTTCTGCCAAATACAGTGATGTAATACCTGATTCTATGCAACACACTTATTCCAGAAATAAAACTTCAGCAGGCAGTGGTTATCTGGGTTTATTTCTTTTTCAGGGCTTTATTCCAATTGATTTGCAGACTAATCTGAAAAATTTTGTACCCATACCGCCCGAGAATAAAATCACCATTACTAAAACAGAAATACCGGACAAGCATTACCTTGGTGACAAAAATAATCCTGATTTCTCTCGCCCAATAACAAAATTACTGACTGAGCCTCTGATCCGTCATGATCTGCCTGCCGTCCTGAATTTGATTAATCTGGGAAAAATTTCAGTCAGTGAGAAAACCGGTGTAGCTACCGGCGCCTCCATACGAATACTGGAATCAGCGTTATTAGGCGGTGATTATTATCAGACAGATGAACAGCTGACGATTAATAATTATCAAGGGGGTGCCATTCGCCCCATTCGTCCTTATGCCTGGCCCTTATTATTACAATCATCCAGTCTGGTAAGACGCAATGGCAAAAAACTGGCGCTGACCCGCAAGGGTATCAAAGCAATAACCACCCCATATGCCGATAGTATCCGGGAAATTTATGAACGCTGGCGTGACAAAGGTTCTCTGGATGAATACAGTCGCATTAATCTGGTCAAAGGACAAAAGGCCAAAGGACGTATCATGACAGCTAAAGAGCTGCGACGCTCTGAAATGGAATTAATCTTATCCGATTGCCCGGAGGGGAAATGGATCAATATTGATAAACTATTTTCTTTTGTCCGCGCCACAGCCTATGATCTCAGTGTCTGCCATGACTCTTTCCGGCTCTACCTTGAAGAACAGGGTTATGGCACTCTGGGTTATGCCGAAAACCCCTTTGAGGTGCTCGAAGGGCGTTATATCATGGTTTATCTGTTTGAGTATCTCGCCACTTTAGGGATGGTTGATATTGCTTATGTAACGCCTTATTATGCCCGAAAAGATTACCAGGACTTGTGGGGAGCGAGTGAGCTGCATTTTTTAAGTCGTTATGACGGCTTGCTGTATTTTCGCCTCAATGCTCTGGGCTCTTATTGTCTGGGGCTGAGTGCTCACTATCAGCCCACTCAAACAGAAAAAAACAGTTTACTTGATATTAATGATCAACTGGAAATTACCCTCACCAGGCAAGCGGAAGCCGATGAAGCGCAGATTTTAAGTCTGTTTACCCGTAACCTTTCTGACAAGCCAACGACCAGTACGGATGACACCTGTTCATTGATTCTTTCTGAGACCAGGACACTTGATGCTCTGGAAAATGGTCAGAATACCAAAGACTTTTATCATTTTCTGGAACAATCCAGTGCAACAGCACTGCCTGAAGAAGTTGAGGAATTTTTTGAGCAAATGCGTTTTCACGCCACGGCACTTTGTGATGGCGGTAAGGCTCAGATTATTCATTCTTCTTCACGTTTGATAAAGCTCCTGGTCAATGACTCAACAACACAGAAGTTATGTCAGCAAATTGATGCCAAGAGCATTATTGTCACGGCCAAAAAAGAAAAAGAATTTCGTAAGGCTGTCAGGAAACTGGGTTATATATTTCCCCAAACCGCAAGAGCATAATCTGTAAAAATAGAAAGTATGAGTAAAATGCATAAAGTATGAAAAAAGGCTGAAGTTATGCAGCAATACTTTTTACTAAATTCAGAAAATCATTATCATGATTATACTGATTTCTTACTTCTTCTATTGCAATGTTTAAGTCATGAATGGCTTTTAAAATATCAATATCTTGTTTCTGACCAGATACTTTTAATACAAAACAAACTGTTCCTGCATAAAGAAGAATTTTATCATGAAAACACAATCACCAATCACTCAAACCAGGATACCGTGGAATAAAGGAAAAATTGTGGGTCAAAAACCTGCCTTAAAATTAAAGGAGCTATGGGAAATTCGTATTCGTCTTCAAATGGCTAATAAAATCCGAGAACTTGTTTTATTCAATATGGCTATAGATAGTAAACTTCGAGGATGTGACTTAGTCAGTCTTCGGCTTAGTGATGTTATGCATGGGGGCAAAATGCTCAAAAGAGCTGTCATTATCCAGAAAAAAACAAAGAAACCGGTTCATTTTGAAATCACTGAACAAACCCGTGATTCATTGGTTGATTTGATCAATGAATTTGAGCTGACTTATTACAATTTTCTGTTTCAAAGTCGTTTTTCCAATTCTGAGCATTTATCTACAAGATAATATGCACTAACTCGTAAAAAATGGGTAGCCTCAATTGGTCTTGATCCCATGGAATATGGTACTCAGACTATGCGACGGACCAAAGTGGCTTTAATTTATCAAAAGACAAAGAATCTAAGAGTGGTTCAGCTGCTCCCTGGTCATAGTAAACTGGAGAGTACAGTCCGCTACCTCGGTGTTGAAGTTGATGATGCTTTAGAAGCATCAGAACAAATGGAAATATAGAGTTTATTGCCT
>DAOVUK010000354.1 GCA_030632625.1 Gammaproteobacteria bacterium | reverse complement strand
TTTTTTAACATAATGGTTCTTTATGGCTGGAACAATTCCCAGAGAATTTATTGATGAAGTTTTGGCATACACCGATATTGTCGAACTGATTGATTCCAGAGTACCGCTCAAACGCTCCGGTGCTAATCACATGGCCTGCTGCCCGTTTCATGGTGAAAAAACACCATCCTTCAGCGTCAGCCAGCCAAAGCAGTTTTATCATTGTTTTGGTTGTGGTGCGAGTGGTGATGCCATTCGTTTTCTCATGGAATATGAACACTCAAGTTTTGTGGAAGCCATTGAAGAGCTGGCGCAAATGGCCGGCTTGCAAGTCCCTAAGATTGCTTATTCCAATGAGCCGCAGAAACAGGCACCGGAACAGTTTGAACTTTTAGATCAAGTGTCAAACTATTATCAACACCAGCTCAGCCATCATCCCAAATCGCAGCAAGTTCAGGACTATGTTAAACAGCGCGGACTGAGTCCGGAAATCATAAAAACATTTGGTCTGGGATTTTCACCTCCTGGCTGGGATAATGTGCTCAATGTTATCGGTGCCGGTGAAGAGAAAAAAATACAGGCCCTGTTTGACACCGGGATGCTGATTAAACGAGATGAACAAGCATCAGATCAAGCTCATAGCAATAAATCACCCTACTATGATCGATTCAGAGAACGACTGATGTTCCCCATTCGTGATCGCAGGGGACGAACCATTGCTTTTGGCGGGCGAATTCTAGGTGATGGTAAACCAAAATATCTTAATTCCCCGGAGACCCGTTTATTTCATAAAGGCCAGGAACTTTATGGTCTTTTTGAACTCAAACAGGCACTGCGGAAGATAGAACGGGTCCTGGTTGTTGAAGGTTATATGGATGTTGTTTCACTGGCACAATTTGAGGTGAATTATAGTGTCGCCACGCTTGGTACAGCAACAACAGCAGAACATTTACAAAAATTGTTTCGTCTTTGTGATGAAGTCTTTTTTTGCTTTGATGGTGATCGGGCGGGCAGGGATGCCGCCTGGCGCGCAATGAATAATGCCTTGCCGGCAATCAAACCGGGCAAGCAGGCTCGTTTTATGTTTTTGCCTGATGGTGAAGATCCGGATACTCTTATTCGAGAAAAAGGCAAGGCTGGTTTTGAAGCAGAAATGGACAAAGCCATGACCTTTTCAGAGTTCTTTTTTGACAGCTTAATGCAGCAGGTCAATATGGCGTCGCTTGACGGACGTTCTAAACTTATTGATTTGAGTAAGCCCTACCTGGAAAAAATACATGAAGGTGCTTTTCAAACACTAATGGTTGCCCGTCTATCAGAGCTGGCTGAAATTGACCAGGCTGGCTTGCTGCCGCTATTGGGAATAACATCAGGTTCAGCTGTAAGATCTGCTGCCGCTGCATCAAGGGAAAAAAGATTTAACCACCATTCGGCACGCATGCCGCAGGCACCATCGCCGGTAAAAAAAGCCATTACTTACTTGCTGCAAAACCCTCAATTAGCAGAAAATGCCGGCGATCCCGGGCGTTTTGCCTCATTAGAACTTGCAGATATCAGTGTTTTTGTGCAATTACTTGATTTACTTCAAAATGATCCCCATTTAACAATGGCGAGAGTCTTGGCAAACTGGCAAAATCCTGAACAGCACCAGTTTCTTATCGGCTTAGCGTCTGAACGTTTATTGCTCAGCGATGAACAGGCAATCAGTTGTGAGTTTAATGAGATTTTACAATTATTTACCCGGCAATATCAGCAGCAGCGCTTTACCCAGTTACAGCGTATGGAAAGACAGCAGGGGCTGAATAAACTGGAAAAAAGTGAATACCTGCAATTGCTTCTGGCATTAAAGTCAGAGTAATACTTTCCCCTTTATTTTTGTCGGGAAGCCTGGAAAATATTTTTCACTCCAAAAAGTTTTATTTTTTCACTTTTGTGAACAAGATTTGACTTTTTTAGGAATTTTAACTGGATTTTTACTTACCATCTCGCAGAATAGTGCTTAATGTGCTAAAATGGTAAGTTATCTTGCGGATTTTTTTATTGCTCATTGCTATGGTTTTCTGTCTCTTATATAGAGTTCCAGTGTGTAGTGGGTAATGATACTTTTTACGGATCAAGAGGTCTATGGATCAAAACACTCAACAATCTAAAATAAAAATTCTTATTGCTCGTGGTAAAGAACAAGGTTATCTGACCTACGCAGAAGTGAATGATCACCTGCCTAACGACATTCTGGAACCCGAACAGATTGAAGATATCATTGCCATGATTAATGATATGGGTATCAAGGTTGTGGAAACTGCACCGGATGCAGATGACCTGATTGTCGAAGGCTCATCAACTGATACCACCGATGACGATGCAGTTGAAGAAGCGGCAGCTGCCCTGGCTTCAATGGATACTGAATTTGGTCGTACCACTGATCCTGTGCGTATGTATATGCGCGAAATGGGCTCTGTTGAATTGCTTACCCGCCAGGGCGAAATTAAAATCGCCAAGCGAATTGAAGAAGGCATGAAGCAAATGCATTGCGCTTTAGCTTCCTATCCGGCGACAATCAGTCTTTTATTAGCTGAATATGAGAGAGTTGAACGCGAAGAACGTAAAATTACAGATATTCTCAGCGGAACCGGCTTTGCATTACTGGATGAAGAAGACGTTGAAGATCATTTGCTGGCGAATCCGGCTTCAACACCTAATGATACAAAAGATGACGATGACGATGAAGAAAACAATGAGCCCATTGGCCCGGACATGGAACTGGTCAAAGAGCACTTTGAGCTTATTCGCAGTCTGAACGAAAAATTATTAAGTATCGAAGTAAAAGATAGTTACGTCAGCGATAAATGTAAAAAATTGCGTGAAGAAATGGCCGATGCCTTCATGAAATTGAAGCGTACTCACAAGTTAAATGATCGCATGGTTGCTGGTTTACGTTCCTTAATTGAACGTATTCGTATGCATGAAAAAATTATTCTGACCGCGTGTGTGGAAAAAGCGCATATGCCCAGAAAAGAATTTATCACCTCTTTTCCCTATAACGAAACGGATCTGACCTGGTTAGATACGCATATTGAAAAGGGTGACTCCTATTCAGAAGTGCTCAAAGAACACGCCGATGAAATCCGCAAGGCTCAGAGAAAGCTGGTTGCGATCGGAGTTGAATGTCGTATGAGTATCTCCGGAATAAAAGACGTCAACCGGCAAATGTCTATTGGCGAAGCAAAAGCGCGTCGTGCCAAAAAAGAAATGGTTGAAGCGAATCTGCGTCTGGTTATTTCCATTGCGAAAAAATATACCAACCGTGGTTTGCAATTCCTGGATCTCATTCAGGAAGGTAATATCGGTCTTATGAAAGCGGTTGACAAGTTTGAATACCGTCGCGGATACAAATTTTCTACCTATGCAACCTGGTGGATTCGTCAGGCAATTACCCGCTCTATTGCTGATCAGGCGCGCACTATTCGTATTCCCGTACACATGATTGAAACCATCAATAAGCTGAACCGGGTTTCCAGACAGCTGTTACAGGAAAAAGGACGAGAAGCGACCCCTGAAGAACTGGCGGAAAAAATGGAAATGCCGGAAGACAAGGTTCGCAAAGTGCTGAAAATTGCCAAAGAACCTATTTCAATGGAAACACCGATCGGTGATGATGAAGATTCACATCTGGGTGATTTTATCGAAGATCAAAACATACAGTCACCCGCAGAAACAGCCAATACGACAGGTCTGAAAAGCGCAACAAGGAATATTTTAGAAGGCTTAACCGCAAGAGAGTCCAAGGTTCTGAGAATGCGTTTCGGTATTGATATGAATACCGATCACACGCTGGAAGAAGTGGGCAAACAATTCGATGTGACTCGCGAACGTATTCGTCAAATCGAAGCCAAGGCCTTACGCAAGCTGCGCCACCCCACTCGCTCTGAAATGTTACGCAGCTTTATGCGTGAAGATTAGGCTGGTCATATTATCAATAACCTTATATAATGCCCGCTTCTCAGGAAAAGGTTATTTTCCTGAGAAGTTTACCCCATCCCCTATAAGGGCCTGTAGCTCAGTTGGTTAGAGCATCCGACTCATAATCGGCAGGTCGACAGTTCGAGTCTGTCCAGGCCCACCATGATTAAAACCCTTGTATAACAATAGTTTGCAAGGGTTTTTGTTGTCTTAAATTCTTGTGTTAATCTCTATAGGGTGCTAATACCTACCCAAAAACCTACCCACAGAATTAAATAGACTTAGGTCATGGTAATGCTTGG
>DAOVUK010000397.1 GCA_030632625.1 Gammaproteobacteria bacterium | reverse complement strand
GAGCCAGGGATGGCCTTGAAGCGTCCCCGGCAAAGTAAACAACACCTGACCACCTTCCGGCTTTTAAAACACCACTTTCGAGTACACCACCATTCTTTTCAAATGTCTGCTTTGGTGGTTTTGCTGATAATTGGAAAACCACGCAAATTTGTGAAAAACCGAAAATAACTCCAGTCTGAAGATCACGGACGATATTTTCTTTTTTTCTCTTTACCTTTTCCGGTGCTGCTTTGTTCTTTTAACTTAAGTTCCAGCAATTCTTTATCGACCATTTGAGGTGTTTCAAGAGTGATTCGTCCGAGTTTGCCCGCACGTAATTCGGTGAGCAATATCTTGCTGGCTTTATCCAGGTCAACACGTCCGCCGCCACTTAAACAGCCTCGCTTGCGACCGATTGCTTCTATTAGATCCAGCTCATTATGAGGTAATTGTTCGAGTTTAAAACGCTGCATAAGACTATCAGGATAAATGTTGAGTAAGTATTCAGCGGCAAAAAAAGCAATATCATCATATTCAAAAGCAGTATCTTTTACCGCGCCGGATACGGCAAGTCGATACATACTGGCCTCATTTTCTACTTTTGGCCAAAGTACACCGGGAGTGTCAAATAAAACAAAGTCATTACCCAGATGAATTCGCTGCTGAGATTTTGTGACTGCTGGTTCATTGCCTGTTTTAGCGATGATTTTACCGGCCAGAATATTAATCAGACTGGATTTACCCACATTTGGAATACCCATAATCATGGTATTAAATAGCTGCCGTTTACCGGGAAGAGTGCTGATCATTTTACGACTCAGGTCGATAAGCTGACGCATCCGTGCTGGTTGTTCTGTGGTCAGCGGCAGGGTTTTTACGCCGTGCTCCTGCTCAAGCCAGGTTTGCCATTGCCGTGTCAGGTCCGGATCAGCCAGATCACTCTTGGTGAGGACTTTAATACAGGGTTTATCGCCGCGCAAACTGGATAATAGAGGATTCTGACTGCTGAAGGGGATGCGCGCATCCAGAACTTCTATGATCAGATCAATTCGGGAAAGAGTTTCTTTAATCTCTTTATTGGCCTTGTGCATGTGACCGGGATACCAGTGAATTGCCATGAGTTTGTCGTTGAACTTTGATTGAAAACGGGTATTTTATGAGGGACAGAGAGGGAAGTAAAGGCCGGCAGTTTGTCTGAAAACAAAGAAAAGCCTGGAGCGGTCTTTATTTTCAGACAAACTGCCGGGCACTCGGCACTCGGCAGTTGAGCTTTTGCTCAGGAACCCGGACTTAAAAGGTCGGGTGTCGATAGTTTAAACCCGCTTTATTGGTACATATAACCATCATAGACTGGATCCCATTTAAATACTTCTTCAACAGGCTTTCCAGCAGCGGTTGGATTGGCTTCCAGATAACGATTTATCTCTCTTAGATTGTCTTTAGCTGAGAAATCAGATTTTTTTTCATATTGCTCAAATTCATAACTCCAGACAAGATTGTCATTAACATCCTCACCAATAAAAGCGCCGGACTGCTCTGATGCTTTTAAGGTATTGTCAAAATGGAATAAATCAGCTGACTCCGGATGAATAATATCCATGAGTTCATTAATATCTATGACTTCATCAGCCTGGACAGTGACCGAAAAAGTGGCTGCAGCAATGATCGAAGAGGTAAGCATCAGTTTTAAAGTGTTCATTTTATGTACTCCGCATAATTAAGATGTTTTTCGTATTTGTTGAGTTCAGTTTAATGGAGAGGTGCTTATAAAGCTGTTCGTAATAATACGTGAAATGCTTCGGAATCTACGTAACAAACGGCTCAATTCAGTATTTACCGGCAAAGAAACGCTATTTCAGGAGAAGCTTTATGAGAGAGTTGATATTATTTTGCAGAAATACTATTGATTTTGTAGTCAGCTTTGGAATACAGTTGTTATCCTAAATAAATTAGTTGAACCTACTGCGAACGTCCAATGCACTGAATCTTCAAGACATTCCAGAATATTTTAACTTCACCCGTAGGGTAACTACGAATAAAGCTAAAATAACCTGTAATATCTTGAATCTTCAGCACCTCTCCTCAGGGAGCCTACTGTTGGTGATCGCTCTCGCTACGATTCAACTGATTTATTTAGGATTATGATTATTTTCAGGATATCTATATCACATGTTAAATGCTATAAAAACTTTTTTTGAACAAAATATGTCACCTGATGTTAGCGCTGACAATCCGGAACACCAGCTCAGATTAGCAACAGCAGCATTGCTGGTGGAAATGATGAATCAGGATGACAAAGTCCTTGAAACAGAAAAGCAGGCAGTTCGAGAGGTATTGAAAGATCATTTTGGTCTCAATGATGAAGAAACCACTGAACTGTTTTTTCTGGCTGAAGAAGAACTGCACAATGCCACAGATTATTATCAGTTTACAAAATTAATTGCAGAACATTTTTCTCAGCCGCAGAAAATTCAGGTCATTGAATTACTCTGGCGTGTTGCCTATGCAGATAATCATCTTGATGCTTATGAGGAACATATGGTTCGCCGTATTGCTGATTTAATTTATGTGCCGCATCAGGATTTTATCCGGACAAAATTAAGGGTGCAAAATACGCAGCAAAAGCCCCTGGATGAAAATAATTTATAAATGACTTTTGTAAGCACAATTGCCCGATATGTACTTAAAAAATGTTTATGGCTATTGCTTGGTTTCTTATGTGTTTCCATCTTACTGGTTGCCAGCCTGAATTTTATTGATCCACCCGTCTGGGGATGGAAATTACAGCGCCAGATTATGCCGCCGGAAAATTATCCGGCACAAATTCAGCATCAATGGGTCAAATGGGCGCAGATTTCAAAAAATCTAAAGCTGGCAGTTATTGCCTCTGAAGATCAACTGTTTGCCCAACATAGCGGATTTGATTTTAATTCAATTATCGATGCGCTGAATGCGAATGCTCAGGGTAAGCGTATTCGCGGTGCCAGTACCATTAGTCAGCAGACGGCAAAAAATCTTTTTTTATGGTCCAGTAAAAGTTTTTTGCGTAAGGGCATAGAAGCCTGGTTGACTGTTTTAATGGAGTTAATGCTGAAAAAGCAGCGCATACTGGAGTTATATCTCAATCTGGTGGAGTTCGGACCGGGGATTTTTGGTGTGGAAGCAGCCAGTCAGCATTATTATAAAAAAAGTTCACAACGCATCAGTGTGCGGGACGCTGCCCGCCTGGCATCTGTGCTGCCCAATCCCTATCGTTTTCATGTTAATCAGCCATCAAAATATGTTATTCAGAGAACCTTATGGATTGAGAAACAGATGCGTCAACTCGGCAAGGCGGCTCTACCTTAAGTTCTCCAGAGGCGCCTGTTCTTTCTTTTGCTGATATCTTTGCCAGCCCCAGCAGCCGATTATAGAAGAAATAACGCCAAATATGACAAAGAATAAAGCCATAGGGGTAAAAATTTCACCCTGAAGTGATAAATAAAGGGAAATACTACTGCCCAGAATTGAGGCTATAATAGCTTTTGAATAAGCCTTCTGCAATGCGACCATTGCAGTGACCAGGCCACCACCTGCCATGACAATAAAAAATCCTATCCCGGCTAAAACATAGGTGAACACCTGAGACCACTCTAAGAACAGGGGTGAAAACTTTATCAGTGAATTGTAAGCCACTGACGACATAATAAGAACCAGCTGATTGACCAGACCTAAAAT
>DAOVUK010000500.1 GCA_030632625.1 Gammaproteobacteria bacterium | reverse complement strand
GGTTCATGACTATGGATTGACAAAAAGAAACATTCTCACGATGCTTCAGCAACAGGCATTTTAACACATCCGGATCTTTATCCGGAGCTAATTCCGCTTCTTTAAGGGATTGTCTGTAGACCAGTCGGGACAGCCAGAAACGAAGTGCGGCAGCACGCAGCATAGTTGACCAATGCTGCTGCTCATCTTTATTTAATGGTCTGACCTGCTCATAAGCAACAATCAATGCACTGGCTTTGCTAAAGTCCAGATAATGGTGTTCACCAAGGCACCAGGCATTAACTGTAGAAAATAAGGCAGTTCCCCGGCTTTATATTGTTCAAAAATTGTTAAGACATATTGCCCGCTTGTTGTCCTGACCCGATAATTAGTATTTTCAATACCATCAGAAATCCCTTCATGACGGATGATCTCCCCCAACTCATATTGATTCAGCAATTGTTTGAGTTGTGACAGGGATAGCGGGGTATAAACGGACATTCAGGGTGTGAAACAGCAGTTAAAATTGTTTTAATCAATGCAGCATCTCTTACCACTCAAAGATTTTCCATTGCTGTACGGTAGTTTCACTGAGTTCCCGATTTGAGCGTGTTTCCAGTGAGCCATCACCATCGGTATCATAAAGATAATAAGCCGGTCCATTGACAGGCATTACCTTAACCTTATAGATGATGCCATTGACACTATGAGTTTCAATCGTTCGGTCTTCACGTTTGATAATATTAATATCGACATTATCAAGAGGATTAACTTTATCGGCATCCGGCTTGGGCTTTGCTTCGCCTTCATCAGAAAAAACAGGGCTGCTGAAGACAAATAATAATGTCACTAATACGGCACTGATTAAAAATAAAAAATATTTTTTATTCATTGAAATTCCTTACTATAATTATCTTCTTTTAACATTTCTGGATAACTGACATACTGAATTATAAGCAATTTTATAATTCAGCAGGCTATAGAACCAGCATTTTTCCTGTTTGTACCAGAGTCAGTATTTCTGCAAACTCGTCTCGGACAGGCTCATAGTGTACCAAAAACACCGGGCATAACAACGTGCGCTGTCGCATATTTTATAAACATGACCTTTAGGGAGAAAAAATGTCAGAATGATAAGGAAACATCCTGATAGGGATTGGGATTTTTTCCTTAACCCCATATAAAAAAAGGAGCCATATTTATTTTATTGTAGTCAAATTTGCCAAAAATTCAGGAAAAATAATGGTCAGAGCTATAAAAACAGGCATTAGAATAAAGTATGAATGGATGGTATAGCGAATAACTGGAATCGCATCACGTAAGCCCATAAACTCATCAATAACAAAACGTCCTTTAATAGAAATGGTAAAACAGATCAGCAGGACAATAAAGTTGCTGGGAGTTGCTGCTTCTGCGATAAATGTTGCAAACAGAGTGAGTGTGATTAAAATAATCCAAAACAGGTTAATGCGGTTCTTTTCAGATAAGAGTTTCATTGAAAATTGTGATAAGTTTTCAAGTAACTGCTTTATGGACATTTTTCTCATTGCATGCATTCCTTATCTGAGCACGTATAATAAAGGAAATATAACAAGCCAGACCAGATCGATCATATGCCAGTATAAACCGGCACTTTCAAGGGTGGCGTGGTGTTTTGAATTATAATGCCCCAGATGCATGCCGATAGTCACCCATAAGATAACTGACATGGCCATTAATACATGGACAAAGTGATTAAAGGTAAGATAATAATAAACGCCAAAGAAATAATTACTGGAAGAGTCAAAACCGGACTGTATATTCCACTGATATTCCCAGATTTTCACCACACAATAAGTCGCTCCCATCACAAAGGTGAGCCAGAGAAATAAAATCGTCGTATTGCGCTGATCTTTTTTTATGGCGGAGACTGCTCGGGCTACAAAAAAACTGCCAGTGATTAAAATCAGGGTATTCAACATACCGGCAATGGTATTAAGCTCAGTCGGACCCTGATAAAAAATTTCCGGGTAATGGGATTTGCCAATTAAAAAAACAAAAAAGAAAAAAGCAAATTCAGTCAGTTCAATATAGATAAGAAACCAGATAGCAAAATTGCCAATGCCATAGTGCTTTTTATGTAATTCAGCGCCATCAATAGAGGCTTGCATTGGATTCGTTAAGGCAATACTGCTCATAGGTTTTATCCTGCTTTTTTAAAAAATAGCTTAGCAAAGAGTTTTTAAAAAAGTGTTCACAAGAATTATCAGTTCGTCTACTTAAGCATATCACATATTAGGCAGAGTTGAAGTTTACTCCATTACTCTGCCTTATCCTGTGTTAGGCAGAGTTGAAGTTTACTTCATTACTCTGCCTTATCCTGTGTTAGGCAGAGTTGAAGTTTAGGGATTTGGCATTAATTGAAATACCAGTTTTTTTGCTCTTAGCTTCCCCCTTTCTTCGCCTAAAGCGCCTACTTTTGGTAGAAGGGGGATTGAGGGGGTTGCAAATCAACAACTTAAACCCCCTCAGTCCCAATTTTTCAAAGGGGGAAGCTAAAGCAATTTT
>DAOVUK010000205.1 GCA_030632625.1 Gammaproteobacteria bacterium | reverse complement strand
GGTAGAGACGTTGCATGCAACGTCTCTACGTATGCTTACCCACCCTGGCGGTCGTTACGTGACCGTAGAGGCAAGGCATTGCCTTGTCTCTACAATTTGGCAAAGGTCGCATTTCTGTGAAGAGCCGTAATATTATGGTCAGTATCATTAATAAAAGCTGATTTACATGATATTTTGTTTCTTAGCGTAAAATCGATGCTGCACTTTAAATAACAAAAGTAATAGAATTCAGGTTGCCTGATTAAATCTCTATCCAGTACAATAGGGTAATCAGTTCAAATCAGGAATTACAACGTGTCACACAGTCCGGATTCATCTCAGAGTACCCTTTCTCACATAAGCATCATCCGACCCGATGACTGGCATCTGCATGTTCGTGATGGTGAAGCCCTCAAGTCGGTCGTGCCGTTTACGGCAAAACAATGCGGCCGGGCCATTATTATGCCGAATTTAACTCCGCCGGTCACAACGACAGAACAAGCCGGGATTTACCGGCAGGCCGTTTTAGCTGCCGCCGGAGAGAATAGCACTTTTCAGCCGTTAATGACGCTGTACTTAACCGATAGTACGCCGGCTGAGGAAATTAAGACGGCGGTGGCGAGCGGGATTATTTCGGCTGTCAAGCTGTATCCCGCCGGTGCGACCACCAACTCTGATGCCGGTGTCACCGATATCCGTCAGTGTTACCCGACCCTGGAAATGATGCAGAAACTGGGTTTGCCTCTGCTGGTACATGGTGAAGTCACCCATCATGAAATTGATATCTTCGATCGCGAAAAACAGTTTATTGATCAGCGCCTTATATCACTCGCCAAAGATTTTCCGGAATTAAAAATTGTCTTTGAACACATCACCACGGCAGACGCCGCTGATTTTGTGAGAGAAAGTTCAGCTTATATTGCGGCCACTATCACCGCCCATCATCTGCTGATGAATCGCAATGATATGCTGGTCGGCGGTATTAAACCACACCATTACTGCCTGCCGGTTTTAAAACGGGAAACTCATCGGCAAGCGCTGGTCAAAGCCGCCATATCGGGCAATAATAAATTTTTTATGGGCACTGACAGTGCACCTCATAGCAGACACAATAAAGAAACCGCCTGCGGCTGTGCCGGCATGTTTACAGCCTTTGCCGCCATAGAACTTTACACCGAAGCCTTTGATGAAGCAGACGCGCTCGACAAATTAGAACAATTTTCCAGCTTAAATGGCCCTTTATTTTACGGTCTTGAGGTAAATAGTGATAAAATCACCCTCCAGCGTGAAAAGTGGACGGTGCCTGACGCCTATCAGTTTGGTGATGATGTGCTTATCCCATTAAGAGCAGGACAGACAATTAACTGGAAGCTAGTCTCCTGAATTATAACAGCATGATTTCTAATAGAATAAATCATTAAAGAATGAGTTACATGGCCAGAACCAAGAAAAAAATTAAAGAAGAAGTTTCGGTAACAGGGATTGCAGCAAGGTTCAGAGGTTTTTTACCGGTTGTTATTGATGTTGAAACAGCAGGATTTAATCACAAAACTGACGCACTGCTCGAAGTTGCAGCCACATTGCTGCGCATGGATGAACAGGGTGATTTAATTTGCTGTGAAACTTATGCTTATAATGTTGAGCCCTTTAAGGGGGCTAACCTGGATGCAGCCGCACTGAAATTTACCGGGATCAATCCTTTTAATCCATTTCGAATGAACAAACCGGAAGATTATGTCTTAAAAGAAATTTTTAGTCCGATCCGCAGTGAACTCAAAGAAACAGGCTGTACCCGTGCCGTTTTAGTGGGACATAACCCGACTTTTGATCTGAATTTCATCAATGCAGCGATTGAACGCAATCAAATTAAACGCAACCCGTTTCATAAGTTCAGCACCTTTGATACTGCGACATTAGGTGGACTGGCTTATGGACAGACGGTTCTGTCCCGTGCCGCTCAAGCTTCGGGACTGGAATGGGATGACGAAAAAGCACATTCAGCTAAATACGATACCGAGCAGACGGCTGAATTATTTTGCCGCATTATCAATCGCTGGCATAGACTTGAACGACTGGAAAAATCTTTGACTGAACAACAGCTGGAACTGCCTTGAGGGAATAGACAGCCCTGAGCGGAATAGACAGCCCTGAGCGAATAAACAGCCCTGAGCGAATAGACAGACAGCCGGGCCTTAATATTAAAAAAATAGCGCCATTTTGGGGACTAATCAAATGTGCTTTATAAATCCAGGGTGGGCAATTCCCACCCTACAAAAAATGGGTTCTTCACATCATTGCGTACTTTTTGTATTCACTCGGTGAATTCAGCCATTCATAGATAGGGTAGAGACGTTGCATGCAACGTCTCTACGTATGCTTACCACCCTGGCGGTCGTTACGTGACCGTAGAGACAAGGCATGCCTTGTCTCTACAATTTGGAAAAGTATGCATTTCTATGAAGAACCAAAATAACCATTCTTTAACTTGTTACAAAAGCTTTTCCTGCAGAGGCATTTTTGAAAATGAAATGCCAGACCAGCCTTGTTTTATAAAATTCCGTATATTCTGGTGATCCGCAGCCTCCGGGTTCTCCCGGACATCATCCCGGTAGTAGGCACCAAAACAGGCCAGTGTCTGCTGTTTCGATAAATTTTGCAATTGGGCAAAAGCAAAGAGTTTACACGAACCGGAATTTTGTCCGGCCTCATTTAATAATTCACCATTTTGGAATTCAGTTTCTGTAAAATCATAAAGCACTTCAATAACAGATAGGGTGTCAGTAAATTCAACCGTTTCAGGGCTGTCATTTAGTTTTTGTAAAAAATCATTCAGTTCCATTTTTAGTATTTACCTTTTTTAAATCTCTTCCATAAAATCCAGTATCACGGGTATAGTCATTAGACAGTTCGACATTAAATTAATTTCCGTTTTACAGTATAGAGCAAGGCATTAAATGCCAACATATGCTGCTGTTTGATACTATAGTGATTTTTCTTAATATTTAACCAAACATCCTGCCAGCCATTGAGTTCATTTTTATTCAGCTCTTTATTCAGCTCTTTATTCAGATAGGTCGTCACCTCGTCAAATTGAGCAGAAAAGTCATCTGAATTATTTTTAGCAACTAATTCAGGAATAAGTTCTGGTATTAATAAATGAGTTGATTTTTTAGTGGTACAGGCAATCTGAAGCCCGGACGGATCATAATCAGGAAAAACAATTACTCTTGTTCCCGCTAAGAGCTTATCAATTAAATGCTGAATAGCTTTAGCCTGTTTATCATGACCACGGTAAAAAGTTAATACGTTTTTTAATTCCTGAGGCAGATTAAACTGATGCCATAAATCATAACAATCCTGATTTTCAATAATGATAATTTGCTTAATAGCAGAATAATCCAATACAGTCAGTGAGATCCGTAAACTATAGCCAGGAGGAAGAGTCTTAACATCTAAACAGGACGGTAAGTCACCTTGTGCTGTTTTAATGAGCAGATAATTATCATCGGGTCTTTCATTGGACAGTTTATCATCGTTGGAATAATAAGCGATCTCTGAACGATTCCCATCAGGCAGGCCGGCACGGGGATCAAAGGCCCAGGCTTTTATTGCTGCTTGTCTTAAATTTTCTCTTTCCTGCAGGGAAAAGTTCAGGCTCTTGTTATCAATACGGCCTATTTCAAAATATTCATAAATTGCCTGCCAACGGGTTGAAAACTTAACCTGAGATTTTCGTTGCTTTAGTAATTTAACCACTTCCTGCTTATGGCTTCGCCCTAAGCCAGCCATAGATTAATGTCCTGTATGTAAAAATTGCCGGTATAAATACGATGAATATAGCCTTTATAATCCAATTCAAAAAACTGCTTTTGTGCTTCGGGCAAGCCTTCATAACCGGCAATAATTTGGTATAGCCATTCCTCTTTATCCCAGCTAAATTCTTTTTGTTGATAATATTCCAGTGCTGAAAGTTGCTTTCCTGTATCAATAATATAACAAAAATAATCATCAACGGAGTCTTTGACCGGATTATCCGGCAGGTGATAATCTACTGTCTCGTTCAGGGTAAATTCAGGGGCATTCAACAAACTTAATTTATGCTGTTGAGTTATTTCACTGGCTTTTAATCGGCCGACAATATTGAAATAATCCTGTTCATGCTGCTGATTTTTTATATCAATCGCAGCATTGGTCAAAATAGCCTCTGCCACATTAAACAGGCTTGGGATTTGCTTATACTGTACGGGATCCGTACACTGAAAATCAGGATGCTGATCGATATAAAGCAGCCAGCCTTTGAGCAACCTGGTTCGCCCTCTGATTTCCCTGAAGCGCCCCAGAAGTTCCAATAATCGAGACTGAACACTACGCAACTCATGAGCACATTCACTCTGCGTTTTTTGCAGGGTCATCACCAGCATTCTATGCAATTCACGAATATTGCCGGCAACATCCGTTAACTGAGAAAAATCCATCAACTGCAGACCATTTAATAAATCCGTCACTTGCGATTGAGCCAGTTCATTTTCTCTTATCTTGGCATTAATGGTTCTAACATAACCAAACTCATTATTGATTCGACTCCAGAGCACTCGAATATTATGTCTGAGATCTTCATTAAAGGCGTAAACATGTTCACTCAGATCACTTAAATAGGCTTCAGCAGCGGCATAATCCATATTATGCCGGGCTTCTTTATAATGGGCACTGAGTGTACTAAAGGTAGCCAGAACAGAGCTGACATTAGCATCAATTTGACGATTATGTTCATCACGAAGCACCTCTTCCAATAAGCCTCTGAATTTACTGCGTAATCTTAGATCAGCCTCAGGTTCAGGGCGGTACAGAATACGCTGCTTGATTAATTTATTTAATACGCCAGGATCCGCTTCATGATCTGCTATGGTGCCTGAAAGATAGGCGTCCATAATGACATCAGAATGTCGTGCCATTTGTTTTAAAAATCGCACTCCTGCCTGATGCAGGTTATTACTGCTTACTTTTTGATTAACCGCTTTATTGTTCACAAGAGGCTGCCCTGAGCCACTGAATCCTCTGCTTTTTCTTCCAGATTCAGCTCTTCTGTTTCATCAATAAAATGGATCACTTCATAGAGATAGTCCAATTTTCCCGTAGCAATATAAATCTGCTTTTCGCTATTAGGTCGAGTCAGATAGCCTTGCTCACACAAGCGCTTAAAAACTTGTTTAAGCTGATTATCAACTGCGGTACTTGTGGAACCAAAAAAGCGGTAATGACTGATCCTTGTCAGTTGTTCTTTAAACGCAGGAGTATCTTCAATAGTAGATTGCAACTCATTTAAGCGTACCGGCGAACCTTCAATAAGTGGTGCATCCTGTGAACTAGCTTCCTGGACTAATACCAGCCATTCAATCAAGGGAGTCAGAGCACTATAAATATCTCTAAACTGAATACTTAATTGACGTTTTTCAGCTTCGCCTAATTGAATATAACCACAGAAAAAGACTTCACTTTCACTGCCTGTACCCACTGCACAGACAGTACGATTTAGTTTGCTCAAATAATCTTCAACAAGTTCACGGTTAGCAGGACTTTTTAAATGCCGCCAGCCCTCTTCATTGGTGGTGCGACAAATAAAATCACCTTTGAGCAAACTTTCTATGATCTGACCCGTATTGGATAACATTTATTGAGTCTCCCGAATCGCCTGGTGTTGTTTTATTTTTTCTGCAATGGTATTTAATTTTGGTTTAATAGTTTGCAATTCTTTAGTTTGTTTATTAATAATATAACGGTTAGCAAACAAATTAAGTACGGCTGAATCTGGATTAGGAAAAGCACCCAGAATTTGAATATTATTATTTTTACAGGCATCAAATATCTTTTTAATATTATCATGATGCAGGGTTCCCAGCTCATCAATCGGCCAATGAATCGTCACAGCCGCTTTATTTCTTAACAATCGGGTAAACGCCAGTAAGAATTTACATAAAATCATATACGCCATGCCATGACTGGAAGACTCATTAAGTTGACGATCCGTACGAATAATTAAATCACTGGTGCCTTCACGTAAATGCAGTTCAATTTCCAGCAAACTACTGACACCACCCGTAAATGCTGAACGGCCAATAATATCAATAGCACGACGAATACTATTGATATAATTTTCATTGGGCATACTATTAAAGCCCTCATCTTGCCAATCATCAAAGGCCGTTATGAATACTTTAAGTTCAGGCCAAAAATCAAGCTCGGAGATCCTTGAGCGGATCCTAACAGCAGAATTAGAGACCCCATCAAGTGATAAATCCTCATCCACCTCTTT
>DAOVUK010000380.1 GCA_030632625.1 Gammaproteobacteria bacterium | reverse complement strand
CTCCTAGCATCCGGGGTATTGTCCGGACTTATGTCCAGGCTATTATCTGAAGTCAATTTAACTGTATTCATAGATCTGATTATTACATAAATTTGTTATAAAAATGAATAAATCCAGAAATATTTTTTCCCCGTCGGGTAATAAAAAAAGCAACCAGGATAGTCAATCATCTGATTGTGAAAATCCATGGCTAATGGCTCGTGACTGGTACTCCAGTGAGCTGGGCCAGGCCTTACTGGCCAACGAAAGGCAGTCTCTGGATAAATTACTTGAGCAGATCTTTGGTTATAACCTGGTGCAATTAGGCTGTCTTGATAATTCTTTTAATACCAGGGGGCTCACCGGTGCTTCAAGGACATCTTATCAATATCTTATTGAGTCGCTGGCACAGGTGAAGCAGGTGAATCCAGCTACTCAGCTGCTCTCAGATTTTGCACAACTACCAATCCAGAATCACTCGGTTGATGCGGTTCTTTTACCTCACACACTGGAATTTGAACCGAACCCGCATCAAATACTAAGAGAAGTAGAACGCATTCTTGTTGCTGAGGGGAAGGCTATTTTTCTGGGCTTTAATCCGTTTAGCACCTGGGGTTTATGGCATAAATATTGGCATATAAAAAGTAAAAGTAAAAGTAAAAGTAAAAGTAAAAAGCGTATCGGGTCAAAAAATCAAGATAATAATAGCATAACATGCCAGATACCCTTGCCGTCATGTGGTCATCTTATCAGCCAGAAACGCCTGCGGGACTGGCTGCAGCTATTAGGATTTGACATAGAACTGGTTAGCGAGTATTTTTATCGGCCTCCGGTTCGAAGCTCAGTATTGTTAAAAAAATTGGAATTTATGGAACAGGCTGGTCAGTTCTCGAAACTTTTACCTGCCGGAGGCTATCTATTGGTCGCAACAAAACGAGTATCAACATTAACGCCCATTCGAGAGGGTTGGAAATTTACTAAGCAAATTTTAAGCCCGGAATCAGTCGGCACTGCCGGGTTAAAATCCACTATTCATTCTAATCTTAATAATAAAACAAAGATTCAATTAAAAAAAGATGAACAACGACATGGAAAAAAATAAAATATATATTTATACCGATGGTGCCTGTAAAGGCAATCCGGGCCGGGGAGGCTGGGGTGTTCTGATGGTCTATAAGGAGACAGAAAAAGAATTTTTTGGCGGAGAACAGGAAACCACTAATAACCGTATGGAAATGACCGCCGCAATTAAAGGACTTATTCAACTGAAACGACCCTGTGAGGTTGTCTTAACAACTGATTCACAATACTTACGCAAGGGGATCACCGAGTGGATCACAAACTGGAAAAAAAGAGGCTGGAAAACAGCCAGTAAACAACCGGTAAAAAATATGGATTTATGGAAACAACTGGATGAACTGGTCAAACAACATGAAATCACCTGGCACTGGGTTAAAGGACACTCAGGTCATGCTGAAAATGAAAAAGCGGATGAATTAGCCAATAAAGGTATTGAATCACTATGAGACAAGTTGTTCTGGATACTGAAACAACGGGCCTTGAACCGTCCCATGGACACCGTATCATTGAAATCGGCTGTGTTGAATTGCTTGATCGGAAGTTAACAGGCAATACTTTTCATAAGTATATCAACCCTGAAGATAAAAAAGTTGATCAAGGGGCATTGGAGGTCCATGGAATTAGCAATGAATTTCTCTCTGACAAACCCTTTTTTGGTGATATTTATGATGAATTTTTAGAATTTGTTAAAGGCAGTCAACTGATTATTCATAATGCACCTTTTGATGTCGGCTTTATAAATCATGAACTTGCTTTGCTGGAGGAGAAATCAGGGCAGACTATTGAAAAAATAGATGTCAGCTGCAGTATCCTTGATTCCTTAAAACTGGCTCGTGATAATCATCCGGGACAAAAGAATAATCTGGATGCGCTGTGTCGACGTTATTCTATTGATAATAGTAACCGTCAATTACATGGAGCATTGCTCGACTCTGAAATTCTGGCCGATGTTTATCTGGCAATGACCGGAGGTCAAACCAGTCTGACTCTAGATGATGCTTCAGGGGTGTCAGGTGCTGCTGAAGCAATTCTCAGACTTGATTCGAATCGTGCTGCACTCAAAATCCAAATGCCTTCCAGCGAAGAAATTAACTCACACGAAGATTATTTAACTATGCTGGAAAAAAAATCAGGCAATGCCCCCATATGGAGGCAAAAATAAATACTTATCACTCATGTTGTTATACAGGCATTAAATAAGAGGTTAAATTTTATGTGTATTCTATTTATCGCGATAAGCGGTTTTCTGGCCGTATCATTTTATACCAATGGCGATATTACTTATGCAGTCATGAGTGGTGCAGTGTGTTCTGTTTTACTGATATTTTTTATCAGGAATATGATTAATAACAGTGCCTGTTTATTTGGGCGAAGAACCGATTGTAATAAAAAGCAATGAATCCTTAAAGTATGGCTGTTTCTCTTTTTAAAAGGCACTAATTTGTGACAGCATTTTCAAATCAACTGTTTTGACACCCAGCTGATAATCACCTTCCATCTTACCATAGATACCTATATACCAGATTCCAGGTTTATGACTGGTTAAACGGCATGTTTCAATTGATGTGCCATTTTTAAGCGGTGCGCATTGGAACTTTTCTTCAGTAGGTATTTTTGAGCGAGAGACATATAAGTCGGCATCATCACTGATTTTTCTTAGTTTGATGGTTAGTTTTGATGGTTTATCAACATCAATTTTATAAAAATGCCACTGTTGGTAATCAATTTCTTCACTAATAGTGTCTTCAGAATAAATGTCTGTTGGTATAATATCTGCAGCCAGTGTGATAGAGCTGCTTAAAATCATTGATACTATACAGACAATAAATAAACCTTGTTTCATAACATATTCCCCCTGCAAACTAAAGATTTTCTACTGGTGTGTTTCTTTTTTGAGATTATTATCACACTTAATATAAAGTCTAGGCGTTATATAGCTTAAAGCAATGACATTCTGTGCAAAAATAATGACATTTCGCGAAAAATCAGTGACATTCTATGATCAAATCGACCATTTTTTGCGCAGCGGGTGAAAGTGTTCTGTTTTTATGGGTCGCTATGCCTAATGAACGGCTTACTATAAAGTCCGGAGTTTTAATCATTGTCAGCGTGTGGTCAATTAATGTTTGCGGCAGTACGCTCCAGCCGAGACCGACACTGACCATCATCTTTATCGTTTCCAGGTAATTGTTGGCTAGTTTGACCTGCGCTTCCATGTTAAGTCTGGCAAAATATTCATCCAGTAATTCTCTCGTGTAAGTACCTTTTTCAGGTAATATGGCCGGATATTGTGCTAATTGTTTTAAATCTTTAAGATTAAATTCAAGTTCATTAGCAACTGCTTTTTTTTCTATGAGAGGATGATTATTGTGGATGGTGATAGTCATTGGATCAGACCAGATTTTGACCAGATTAAGAATAGCGGCAGGCTCATTGGGTAAGGTTATAACCGCTAATTCAATTTCAGCATTTTCTACAGCAAGACAGGCAGACTCCGAATTCATAAAGTCTAACTTCAGATTAACCAGCGGGTATTCATTGACATACTGCTTCAGGACGGGGGGGAGATGATGCAAGCCAATATGATGACTGGTGACCATCGCCAGTTCTCCCGAAATTATACCACCCATTTCGGCAAGCGCATTTTTCCCCGCTCTGAGTTCATTAATCATATTCTGAGCCCGGGGTAAGAACAGCCGTCCAGCTTCGGTTAATATGACTTTTTTCTTTATTCGGTCAAATAGCTTATAGTTTAACTCCGTTTCCAGAGTGGCAATTCTTTTACTAATAGCCGGCTGGGTCAGATATAAGGATTCTGCAGTTAAAGAAAAAGATTGTTTTTCAGCAACGCTGAGGAATGTTTCAATTGATGGG
>DAOVUK010000097.1 GCA_030632625.1 Gammaproteobacteria bacterium | reverse complement strand
GAGTTTCAACCGGGTAAAGAGTCTCAACCAGATAAAGAGTTTCAACCAGATAAAGAGTCTCAACCGGAAAAAGAGTCTCAACCAGATAAAGAATTTTATCCGCACCAGTTAATTATGACTGCCACGCCCATTCCCAGGACTTTAGCAATGACCGCTTATGCCGATCTGGACTGTTCTGTTATTGATGAACTACCGCCGGGCAGAACGCCTGTGGAAACGGTTGTGCTGGGTGAACAGCGACGCGATGATATTCTGCAGAGAGTTTATCAGGCCTGTCTCAATGGCCGGCAGGCTTATTGGGTATGCACTTTGATTGAAGAATCGGAAGTGCTGCAATGTCAGGCGGCAGAACAGACTTATGAACTCTTATGCAGTCAATTGCCGGATTTATCGATTGGTCTGGTTCATGGACGTATGAAAGCTGATGAAAAAAAGGCGGTTATGCAGTCTTTCAAACAGGGTGAAATCTTATTACTGATTGCCACGACGGTGATTGAAGTCGGGGTTGATGTGCCCAATGCAAGTTTAATGATTATAGAAAATGCTGAACGTCTGGGCCTGTCACAATTACACCAGCTCAGGGGGCGAGTCGGGCGCGGCAGTCAGTCCAGTGCCTGTGTTTTGATGTACGGCAGTCCGCTGTCAAAAAATGCTAAAGCACGTCTGATGACTTTGCGGGAAACCAATGACGGCTTTGAAGTAGCGCGTAAAGATCTGGCGCTTAGAGGACCGGGTGAAGTGCTGGGTACCCGGCAAACCGGGCTGGCTGAAATGAAGATTGCGGATATAATTCGAGACCAGCATCTCATTCCTGGAATTAATGAGCTTGCCCAAAAGCTTATTAATGATTATCCTGAAACAGTTGATCCTTTAATCAATCGATGGATTGGGAAAAATCTGGATTATCAGAATGTATAAATTGGGTTCTTCACATTATTGCATACTTTTTGTATTTGCTCGGTGAATTCAGCCATTCATAGCTATGGTAGAGACGTTGCATGCAACGTCTCTACAATTTGGAAAAGTACGCATTTTTGTGAAGAACCATAAATTGACGACTTCTCATAGACAAAAAAAAGACGCTCAGGAGCTCTAATATTATGCGGAATATGTGGTCTATAGGTTTTATTTTTTTTCTGCTTTTAAGTCATTCGGTGCAGGCTCAGGTTTATAAATGTGAAAATGGTATGGGAGAAATTAATTTTTCTGATGAGCCCTGTGCAAAAGGTGAAACCGGAGAGCGTCTGAAATGGTTAAAGGGTGCTGCATCAAATAAGAAAAGTAAACGCTCAGCATATGGTGTTCCTGCCGGGGCGAAAAAAACGGCTAAAAAAGCCAGAAAAGATAATAAAGCTTATGTTTTATTATCTTTGATGACGACCACTCAATTGGAACTGGAAACCGCTTCTTTACGCAGTACCCTTAAGGGGAAGACAAGCGATGTAGCGGAATTATTACTCCCGGACGGTATTACAGTTGATCTGTTGAAAGTGGATAAAATTATAATCACCTATAAGTTGGGCAGAGGTGAAGTGCGGGCCCGCTTTGTTATGGCTGATGGCTATGAAGAAGTGAAAACCATTAAAAAGCCTTTTCCAGTCATTAGCGGCGAAGCAAAAATTGGCCGCTTTAGTAAATCACTGCAGGATATTAAACAAATCGAATTTTTTAACTCAAAAAAATTGCTTAAGACGGCGGGTAAAAAATCACTAAAAAATCAGTCTTCAGCAAAGAAAAAACCATTAGCTGGAAAAAAACCATTAGCAAATAAAGAGCCTTCAGCAAATAAAGAGTCACCCGTGATTGAACTGGATCTTTCTCACCAAGTACCCTCTGCTGATGCCAGAAAGAAGAAAAAAATAACCGTTGCAAGCAGCGCTAAAAAACCAGCAATCAAAGTAGTAAACAAAAAGTCAGTTAATCATTCTCAACTTTCGACAATACAGGTTGATTTTGTTAATGAAGAGAAAATGTTTTTGCAAAGAGAGGCTTTGAGCAGTTCAAAAGGCAATCAAAAAAGTCGTGGACAACATTTTCTCGTCGGTGATAAAGAACAGATCCCCTATAAGGCAATTAAGACGATCAAAGTTCGTCCCACAACAAAAAATCAGCTGCTTGTTGCGGTTGAACTGAAAACAAAGGAAATTAAAATGGAGGTCATGTCACCGCCCTTTACCCGAATTATCGGAAAGACTGACTCCGGGGCATTCGATCATTCATTATTGGAGATCAAGTCAATCAGTTTTCAGCGCTAGGGCTTTGTGTTAATATCGTTGCTCTTTTAGTCATCAATTGTTAGCGAAGCCGTTTATTATTGTATGCCAGCCTTTATTCGACAGTTTAAACGGATCCCGCACTGGGTTGCTGCTGATTATGCGTCTATTTTGCATATGCAGGATAATACCAGAGAATGGATGCTTGACAGTGCATCATTGACGCTGAGAATAAAAAACCATTGTCAGTCCAATAATATGGGTAATTTTTCTGTCAGGCTGTTGCGTCAGGGAATGAGTATTCCATCCAATGACGAGGTACAGAGGCTTAAGTTAAAAAGCCGACGTTATGCTTTGATTCGTGAGGTATTACTTTATTGTGGGGAGACTCCGGTTATTTTTGCCCGGACAGTGATCCCCATAAAAACGCTGACCGGACCACAACGTCAATTGAGTCATCTGGGCAATCGACCGCTGGGTGAGTTCCTGTTTGCTCAGCCCGGTTTGCAAAGAGATGCGATGGAAGTGGCGCTGTTAAAAAACGGGCATCAATTGTTTGATAGCGCGGTGAGTCATATGAATGACAAGCCGCTTCCTTTTTCAGACAAAGTTATAGCTGATAAAGTATGGGCCAGGCGTTCCATTTTTCGCCTGCGGCACAAGCCTTTACTGGTGGCTGAAGTCTTTCTTCCTGAGATTTTATCAACCACATCGGTTAATACTCATCCTCATAATCATTTATTTGCTCCGGTACTCAGCAGTGTTAAAATTTAAGGGCCTGGAAAATTTATTATTTCCAAGGCCCTTACTGCTGATTTCATTTATAAAACCTGTTGTTCTTATTAAACTTATCCCTCTTTAACAGAGCCGAAGAGAGCTGCACATCACTATGTTTTTCATAAAAAAGCGGTTTTTCACAAAAGAGCGTTTGTACCAATATTATCTGCTGATGAGAATGGACCGGCCAATCGGCACCTGGTTACTCTTATGGCCTACTTTCTGGGCTCTATGGATTGCCGCAGAGGGTATTCCGCCAGTTGCTTATATTGTTATTTTTGCACTGGGTGTTTTTGTGATGCGTTCTGCCGGCTGTGTGATTAACGATTATGCTGATCGAAACATTGATAAACATATTGAACGTACTAAAAATCGTCCGATTACATCCGGTAAAGTTGCCCCTCATGAAGCACTGGGATTGTTTGCTGTGTGCATTTTGACTGCTTTTATTCTGGTTTTATTTTTGAATATTTATACCATTCTGTTAAGTTTTGCTGCCCTGCTGTTAGCAGCGGTTTATCCCTTTATGAAACGTTATACTCATTATCCGCAAATTGTGCTGGGTATGGCCTTCAGCTGGTCGATTCCCATGGGCTTTGCAGCGCAATTAAATGATATTCCCGGGGTTGCCTGGATTTTGTATATTGTGACGGTTCTCTGGATTGTGAGCTATGACACTATGTATGCCATGGCTGATCGAGACGAGGACTTAAAAATAGGCGTTAAATCAACGGCTATTATTTTTGCGGACAATGACAAGTTCATTATTGCGCTGCTGCAGCTGGCTTTTACCGCCGGGATGTTCAGTATTGCCTGGCTGGTACAGGGAGGCTTGTTTTTCTACCTTGGTATTGCTGTTTCTGTGGTTTTTTCCGTCTATCAGCAGTATTTGATCCGTAGTCGTGATAAAAAAACCTGTTTTCAGGCTTTTTTGAATAATCATTGGCTTGGAATGGTGATATTTATTGGCATTTTTCTTAATTATTTGCCATAGTTAGGAGTAGAACCTCGAAAATAGATAATAACTTTAAATAAGAATTATGACAGGCGGATGATGCAATTTCCTTTTTTTTATAAAAAAAAGAATAAAAAAGGCTTGATTGGTATTGATTTCGGATCGAATCGGGTTGCTATTGCACATATAATGCATGCTGACAAAACTGTCAATAAACCAAAGTTAAAACAATGTGCTTTTGAAGTACTTGCTTCTAACCCTGCTGAAGGCTCTTTATCTAAACCTGCTGAAGGCTCTATCGAAGCCCAGAGCCTTGCCCTGTTTAAAGTGGCGGAAACATTTCCTGTCAGTCAGTTTTTCTGTAACACCGCGATTGAAAATTCGGCCTATGAATTGCTCCTGATTGATGCACCCAATGTTGAATCTTCTGAATTGAAGCAGGCTGTTCGCTGGCGTATAAAAGATCAACTGCCTTATCATATTGATGATGCTGTGCTTGATGTTTTTGAAATTCCCGATCAACGCACAGGGCGTGCTCAATTAATGTATGTTGTTGCTTCACCGCAGCAAAAAATTGAGACTCGGGTAGAGCAGTTGAAAGCGTCAAATCTGGACATTCTAGCGATTGATATTTACGAACTTGCGCAACGAAATATAGCCTCTATTTTGCCCGAGGATAAAGATGGGATTATTATGATCCGCTTAAGTGACGATAGCGGCTTGCTGACCATTACCCGAAATGCAACACTTTTTCTGACACGCAAAATCGATTTTGGTGTGAACCGTCTAACCAGGATATTAGACTCAGGTCTTGATCTTAAGGATAAAGACAGCCATGAGCTATATGAAACTAGTCTTGAGCCGGCAAGTGGCGGCGAACTGGATGCTGCCTCAAGCACAGTCGATTTAAACCAGGCAGAGCTGAGTGAGCAGGGTAAACTTATTATTGATGAAGTGGTTCTGGAGATTCAGCGATCACTGGATTATTACATCAGCCATTTTAATCAGCGTCCGGTAAGAAAAATTATCTTTGCACCTGTTGTCAATGATGTACCCGGTGTCATTGAGTATATTAGTGAAATGTTGGGTATTACAGTTGAGATTTTAGATTTTAACCAGTGTTTGAATGTTGCTAAACCACTCAGTCGCGAATTGCAGGCATACTGTTTTGATGCCATAGGACTGGCATTGCGCTATGAAGCAGAACAGGGAGCATCAGGATAAATTATGCAGCAGCAAATTAATTTATACCAGCCTGTTTCAGCATCCAGTGATGAACCTTTTTCAGCGACCACGCTGCTGATTCTGGTCGGCTTAAGCTGTTTTATTATGATGGTTTTTTATGGCATGCTGTATTGGAAAAAAAATACTCTGCAGGTCGAAATGACGACTCTTAAACTGCAGCTTGAGCAAACAACAAAAACGGTTGAAAAACTTGAAATAACGATTGCCGGCCTGACCGATGCGAAACAAGAGCAGCAGCAATTAAAGCATTTGAAAAAAGTGTTTCTTAGTAAGCAAAATGCTTTAAATGAATTATCTAATATGGTCAGAGGCAATGATAGCGGCCTGTCAGGCTTTTTCTCTGCTTTGGCCAGAAAAAACATTGAACCTGTATGGTTTGAGAATATCAATGTTTATTCGGGAGGGCAGCAGATGATTTTACAAGGTCAGACCTCAGATGCAAAATATCTCCCGGGCTTTGTTGCATCGCTTAAGGAAGAATCTGTTTTTAATGGTATTAGTTTTAAGTTATTCAATGTACAACGAAATGAAACGGATAGTGCACTCCACTTTGTATTGCAGACAGAAACTGAGAGCCAATGAATGTTCAATAATCTGTTGCTGAAGTATTTAAACTTATGAGTAAACATCTGAATTTACTGCAGAGCCTGATAAATAATCTTTCTAGCAGAGAAAGAGTGCTGGTATTGCTGGGTACATTGTCCATTATTTATATTCTGTGGGATACTTTTTTAATTGCGCCAATACAGAGCAGCAATAACAATCTGGTCAATGAACGCATGGCAATTCAGGAACAAATCATTAATCTTGAAACCCGGCGTATACTTGCTGATGGTCTGTTAAAAAATTCAAAGCGCAAGCAGATAATCACTGAAATTAAAGTGGTAGAGAAAGAGATAAAAGCTTTTGATGGTAAAATTCTGGAGCGCTTACAGGGCCGGGTTGCCCCGCAGTATATGGCTAATATGTTGAATGATGTGTTGCACAAAAATGAGGCGCTGGAGCTGCTCAGTGTTAATAATTTACCGGCAATACCTTTTGTAAGTCATACTGAAGAGGAACAAAAGGCGTCTCCTCAAAAAATAAAAAATTCAGTACAAAATAAACAGACTCAGGTAATTGATCCTGGATTGATAGGTATCTTTATGCATTCACTGGAACTCCAGCTGCAGGGTAATTATCTGGATATTTTGAACTATCTGGTGGCCCTGGAAGGCCTGGAGTGGAAAATATTCTGGGATCAGGTCAATCTGGAAGTATTAGAATACCCAAAGGTAAAAGTACAAATAAAAGTACATACTTTTAGTTTAAAAGACGGGTGGCTGAGTGTTTAATTCAATGTTATTTTTTTTGTTCATTGCTTTTATATTATTCAGTGTAACAAATTCGTTTGCTCAAGGTTTAGACAATGCTTTAACAGACCCGACACGACCTGCTGCAATAATGGCTGTACAAAATGCTGATGGTGGCAGTCAGCAGACAGCTGGTGTCTATAAAGTATCACAAATCTATATCAGTCAAAAAAAACAGCTGGCAATTATTAATGGTCAGAAAGTAAAAATGGGTGATAGAGTTGATGGTGCAGAAGTGCTTGCTATTAAATCAGGTAGTGTGCATTTACTTGTTGATGGTGGTATTTCCGAAATTAGCATCACACCATCTATAAAGCGGTATCAGAAATAATAAAAAGAAAATATTTATATGTTAAAAAAGCTTGAATTAGTACCAGGATTATTGCTTATAAGCCTCATTTTATTGCTTGGCAGTACGGGCTGTGCTCTGGAAAAAGAATTGCCTCCCGCCAGAGATATCAGTGAAATTGATGATACCTTTACTCGCGCTCTGGAAGCCAATAGAAAAATTGCAGAACACACAGATAAGGAAAAAAATAAGCAGGCAAAAAATAAGCAAAATGAAAATAATAAAGTATTAGATGCTTTGTTGCCACCAATATCGCCAGGCCGATATGTTCAAAAAGAAAATCGTTTTGATGTGGCCGTCAGTGAATTACCTGCCAGACAGTTTTATCTGGGGCTGGTTGAAGATACCAACATTAATATTATTGTTCACCCTGATGTTACGGGTAATGTGACATTAAATTTAAAAAATGTGACGGTTTCTGATGTGCTGATGATAGTCAGAGAAGTTTATGGTTTTGATTATAAGAAAAAGGGCAATAATTATTTTGTTTATCCCAATATACTGCAAACCCGATTATTTCGTATCAATTATCTTAATCTGATCAGAAGCGGCTTATCTACTATTGATGTGAGTTCCGGACAAATAACTAAAACGGATGATAATTCTTCGGATTCATCGAACTCATCTAATCGTAGTTCAGACAGCAGTACTGCAAACACAAAGTTTGGTACACAATTAAAAACAGAGTTTAAGGTTGATTTGTGGACAGAATTGGCTTTTTCTTTGCGAACTATTATTGGTAAAGAGGCAGGGCGGGATATTGTTGTCAATCCACAAACCGGGATTGTACTGGTTAAGGCTATGCCGGAAGAATTATTACGTGTTGAAGAATTTTTAGAAGTAACCCAGATGATTGTCGGACGTCAGGTATTATTAGAAGCAAAAATAGTTGAAGTCGAGTTATCCGATGCCTTTCAGGCAGGTATCAGCTGGGCCGCACTGGGTGAACCCGGCAGCGGCAAAACCATTACCGGAGGCCAGATAGGTATCAATACTATTGCCAGCAGTATTGCTCTGGATACTGGTATTCAAAGCAATACTTTTAAAACCCTGGGTAGTGAATTAACCAATTCCTTTGGTGGTGTTTTTGCTCTGGCTCTGGATCTGAATGATTTTAAGGCGATGATTGAGTTACTGGGTACACAGGGTAATGTACAGGTTTTATCCAGCCCGAGAATAGCCACCATGAATAATCAAAAAGCAGTGATTAAGGTTGGTACTGATCGCTATTTTGTGACTGATCTAAACTCCAGTAATACGTCGGGGAATGACGGCAGTGCCAGTGAAATTCCTGATGTTGAATTAACGCCTTTCTTTTCCGGTGTGGCATTAGATGTGACCCCGCAGATTGATGAATCAGGTGAAATCATATTACATATTCATCCCTCTATCAGTAATGTCACTGAAGATCCCCGGGAGCTCTCTTTTTCTGAAGATGTGACCATTTCCCTGCCAATGGCAAAGAGCACCATCAGAGAATCAGATAGTATCATCCGGGCAAAAAATGGTCAGATGGTTATTATTGGCGGGCTGATGAGTACTAAGGCAACCGATGATAATTCCAGTGTGCCATTTTTTGGTGATCTACCTTTGATTGGTAATGCCTTTAAGCATCAGCGTGAGCTGGCGGTAAAATCTGAGCTGGTAATCATGCTTAAAGCCACTTATCTGGACAATGATAAAGTGATTAATGACACGTTGCAGGAAACACAGGAACGTTTCAGAACTTTGCAGCAATATGATGTCAGCGGCCGCCCTTCAACGAAAGAGCCATCCACCTGGTTTAAGTAGTAAGTTATATGTTGTAAAATATTATGTATCTTGATTTTTTTAATCTGAATAAAGAACCTTTTTCACTGACACCTGACACCAGTTTTTTTCTGGATTCCGGTCCCTTTAAAGATGCCCTGGAAACATTAATGGT
>DAOVUK010000087.1 GCA_030632625.1 Gammaproteobacteria bacterium | reverse complement strand
CTTTAGGGTAGCTCTGAGATTGGGTGTTCCAACTTTAAGCTTAACCTACGATGCTGAAGTGGGACAGGTTCAATACATTATGTCTACACTACGGACTTCGGTCATGTAGGGGCGAATTTATTCGCCTAAAGTTGTTATTTTCGAATATCGTAGCAAAAGAACTACACCCAATAAATAATGGCTGCTAATAACTAAACCCTGTCCATTTTAATTAGCAAAATAAAATTGTCAATTCTTATAACCCCTAAGCTCTGGGATGATGCTGCGCGTGCAGTTCTTTCAGACGTTCTTTAGCAATATGAGTATAAATCTGAGTAGTCGATAAATCACTATGCCCCAATAACATCTGCACAACACGCAGATCAGCACCATGATTCAATAAATGAGTCGCAAAAGCATGGCGTAATACATGGGGTGATAAAGTGCTGGAAATACCCGCTATTTGTGCATAACGTTTTATCATATACCAAAAGGTTTGCCGCGTCATTCCGCCTCCCCGGCGGGTGACAAATAATTTATCGGAGACGGCAGCACCTAATAAATCCGCACGAGCATTTTTCAGATAACGGGCAATCCAGCTTAAAGCTTCTTCTCCCATAGGCACCAGGCGTTCTTTATTACCTTTACCGGTAACACGCACAATACCCTGCTGCAGGTTAGCTCCGTAAATATCCAGTCCGACCAGCTCAGAGACCCTCAGTCCTGTTGCATAGATGAGTTCCAGCATGGCCCTATCCCGCAATCCCAGAAGATCATCTGTATCAGGTGCCTCTAATAGCGCTTCGACTTCCCGTTCAGACATTGTTTTTGGTAATGGCCGCCCCAGCTTGGGTGACTCTAATAAGGCACTGGGATCAATACTAATTTGATTTTCCCGAATCAGATACTGATAAAAACGACGCAGAGTTGACAGCATTCGCGCAGTAGAGCGAGCTTTAATCCCCTGTTCAAAGCGAAATGCCAGATAAGCCTGTAAATTTTCTTTATTCAGGGAAATAAGCTGAGCAGCCCTGCCGCCGGCTGACCATTTAGCCAGTCCATTTAAGTCCGTCTGATAAGCACTCAGAGTGTGTTTACTCAAACCGTATTCCAGCCACAGAGCATCCAGAAACTGTTCTATCAGCTGTTCATCCTGCTCCAGTTGTGCTTTATTTAAGGTGACTTTTTTCATCATTGCCTTTTTTATGAGCAGTGGCTTCATGAGCCAGCAGCCACTGTTTTATCTGCAGGAAATTAATCTGACCTTTTTGTGTATCTGCAGTATCACCGGCATAACCGCCAATCCCGGCAGCGGAAACGACTCGATGACAGGGCACAATCAGCGGAAAAAGATTGCGCCGACAGGCATTACCAACGGCTCTGGCACTGCTGTTAAGCTCTTTTGCCAATTCACCATAGGTTCTTACTTCACCAGGGGGGATCTCGGTCAACGCCTGCCACACACGCTGTTGAAACGGCGTGCCCAGTTGAAGATCACAGGCTAACGAAAACTGAAACTGTGGTTTATTAAAATAGTCCTGCAGTTCAGATTGAATTTTTCCGGCATACAATAAATCATCGCTGGCAGAAAATGCCTGCTGAGCATCCGCTGTGGATTTTTTTTGATATTTTTCCTGATCGGCATTTTGACAATAGCGGATTCCAGTAATAACGTAAGCAGAATCTGTGCAGGAAAAAGAAACACAGAGATAAAGCAGTTCAGAAACAGAGAAAGGTGTTCCTTCATTTGTGCTAAAAGGAACAATTGTATAAAAAACAGTCATAAAAAAAGGACCCTTGATTCAAGCGTCCTTTTTATATTCATGCTCTTCAAAGCGATAGAACTTAAGGTATTACTTAGCTTAATTTTTCTTTAATACGTGCAGACTTACCATGACGATCACGCAGATAATACAGTTTAGAACGACGCACATCACCACGACGCTTCACAGTAATGCTGTCAACCATTGTGCTGTAAGTCTGGAATACACGTTCAACACCTTCGCCATAAGAAATCTTACGCACAGTAAATGCAGAATCGATACCACGGTTACGAATAGCAATGACCACGCCTTCAAAAGCCTGAATACGCTCACGCTCACCTTCTTTTACTTTTACATTTACAACCACTGTATCACCAGGGCCAAATTTAGGCACTTCACGTCCCATTTGTTCTGCGTTGATAGCATTAATTATATTGCTCATTCTTTTGCTCCGATTACCTTAGGCCCTGAACCCAGGTTGATATTTAAAAAAAGACACTTACTAAATTAATTCTCTTCCTGAATGAATGTCTGCAGCAATTGCTGTTCCTGTTCACTCAATTGACGATTTTGCAACAAATCCGGCCTTCTTTGCCAGGTACGCCCTATAGACTGCTTGAGACGCCATTGTTCAATTTTTTTATGATTGCCGCTGAGCAGCACCTCTGGTACACATTCGTCTTTGCCTCCAATGACAAGAGTTTCCGGACGAGTATAGTGCGGGTGATCCAGCAGACCTGAATAAAATGAATCATTCAGTGCCGATTCATTATGCCCGAGAGCACCCGGGATCAACCGGATTAAGCTGTCAATCAAAACCATTGCAGGCAATTCGCCGCCGCTGAGGACATAATCACCAATTGAACATTCATAATCAACATAATGTTCAATCAGGCGTTCATCAATGCCTTCGTAGCGTCCGGCCAGTAAAATCAGCTGTTCATTTTCGCTCAGTTCTTTGACTATATTGTGTGTCAATGGCTGGCCCTGGGGCGACAAATAAACCACTTTAATCTTTTTGTTATCAGTCTTTGCTGCCTGCTGTTTTATGGAAAGTATGGCATCTTTAAGAGGCTGTACTTTCATCAACATGCCAGGCCCGCCGCCATAAGGGCGGTCGTCAACTGTTTTATGCTTATCTTTGGTAAAATCTCTGGGGTTCGTTATCTCCAGAGTCATTAAACCCTTTTCTAATGCCCTGCCGGTTATCCCGGATTTAATCGCTGCAAACATTTCAGGGAACAGACTGATCACATCAATACGTTTTAACATACTTGCTCAATCATCTGTTATTTGCTTTCGTTACTTTCATTCCAGCTGACAGGCCAGTCAACTAAAATGCTTCCATCTTGCAGATCCACTTTTTTTATAAAGTGTTCATACACAAATGGAATTAAAATTTCACTTTTATTAATAGTACCGCTATTGTCTTTATTAACATCATCTCGCGGGTTGATAACCAACACATCGTTTGCTGCTGTTTCTATCAGACGACTGACCCTGCCCAGTTCGACACCTTCTAGATTAATTGCAGTTAATTCAATTAAATCTGTCCAGTAATATTCATCTTTCGCTGCCGGCTTAAATTCGCAACGAGGTACCGCTAATTCTGCACCAATTAAAGCAGCAGCAATTTCACGGTTATCATAACCGATAAAATGTGCAACAACACCCTTACCATGCGCTTTACCGCTATCCAGCTGAATGTCCTGCCATTTATCTTCTAAACAAGAAGCTGAAGCACCACCTTTGTCGTTTAAAGAGTTGCCAGGCCTTATTTTTAAAGCTTTATAACGAACAATATTTTCTCTGGGTTGTGTGTATGAGTATATTTTTACCCATCCTTTCACACCGTAGAAGCCTGAGACTTTTCCTAATATATGTAAGTCCCGGGCAGGTAATTCTGTAGAATCTTCAGACAACAGACTTAAGCAGCCTTGACAGACTCTTTAAGTAAGGTATTTACCCGCACAGAAGTTTGTGCACCCTGGCCAATCCAATGATCTACACGCTCTTTTTTCAATTCAAGACGAACTTCCTGTCCGCGGGCCATAGGATTAAAGTAGCCTACTTTTTCAATGAAACGACCATTACGAGCAGAGCGGCTATCTGTTACAACGATCTGATAAAATGGGCGCTTTTTAGAACCACCACGAGCTAGACGTATAGTAACCATTAATCTAAATTCCTCAATATAATCAATAAGTTCCAGAATAACATATAATCTGGACAGACTTTCCCGGAAACTGTGTGAAACACCTGTTGAATTAAAGTGCTACTTAGATTCAAACATGTGCTGCTTAAGCCAGCTCAGAAAAGACGGGCATTTTACTCTAATTTCAGGCTTAGATAAAGCAATTTTTTGTTTTATTTGTTCTATCTTCAGGCTATTCACAGAAATGCGTACTTTAAATTGTAAAGACAAGGCATGCCTTAGTCTCTACGGGCACGTAACGACCGCTAGGGTGCTAAGCATACGTAGAGACGTTGCATGCAACGTCTCTACTCTAGCTAACACAGGATAAGCTAGAGTACGAAATAAATTTCTACTCTAGCTAACACAGGATAAGCTAGAGTACGAAATAAATTTCTACTCTAGCTAAAATGGCATTTTTCCCATACCACCGCCCATTCCCGGCGGCATGCGCCCTTTTAAACTGCGCATCATATTCTTCATTCCGCCTTTAGAGAATTTTTTCATCATTTTCTGCATTTGTTTAAACTGTTTCAGCAGACGATTTAAATCCTGAATTTGGGTACCGGAACCTGCGGTGATACGTTTTTTTCTGGAGCCTTTAATGAATTCAGGTTTCTGCCGCTCAAAAGGCGTCATTGAATTGATTAATGCTTCGATTTTTACCAGCTCTTTATCATTCACCTGTTCTTTTACCTGATTCGGTATTTCACCGACACCGGGTAATTTGTCCATTAAACTGCTCAGGCCACCCATTTTTTTCATTTGCAGGATTTGATCGCGAAAATCTTCCAGATCAAAGTTTTTACCTTTTTTGATCTTTCTGGCCAGTCGTGCAGCCTTTTTATGATCAACTTTTTGCTGAGCTTCTTCAACCAGACTGAGAATATCACCCATTCCCAAAATACGTGAAGCCAGACGGTCGGGATGAAATGCTTCCAGAGCATCGACTTTCTCACCGACCCCCATAAATTTAATCGGCTTACCGGTAATTTGTCGAATGGACAATGCCGCACCACCACGAGCATCACCATCTGTTTTAGTCAGGATCACACCGGTTAATTCCAGTGCCTCATTAAATGCTTTGGCCGTATTTGCAGCATCCTGTCCAGTCATGCTGTCCACAACAAACAGGGTTTCAACCGGTTTGACCGCAGCATGCAGTGCTTTGATTTCCCCCATCATCTGGTCATCAATATGCAGTCGACCTGCAGTATCGACAATAACAACATCCAGATGTTTCTTACGTGCATGCTCTATCGCATTGAGGCCAATGTCCACGGGCTTTTGTGAAATATCACTGGGGAAAAATTCCACCTCAACTTCTTTCGCCAGTGTCGCTAACTGCTCAATCGCCGCCGGACGATAGACATCAGCACTGGTCACCAGAACTGATTTTTTCTCCTGCTTCAGCAGTCTGGACAGCTTGGCAACACTGGTAGTTTTACCGGAGCCCTGCAGACCTGCCATCAAAATCACGGCCGGAGGCTGAACATTTAATGTCAGTGCACTATTGCTTTCACCCATCATGGTGACCAGTTCATCATTGACAATTTTAATGAATGCCTGACCCGGAGAGATGCTCTCAATGACTTCTTTGCCGACAGCACGCTCTTTTACCTGGGCAATAAACTCTTTGACCACAGGCAAAGCAACATCCGCTTCCAGCAGCGCCATACGAACTTCACGCAGGGTGTCTTTGATATTATCTTCAGATAAGCGTCCCTGACCACGTAAATTCTTAACCGTTTTGGCAAGACGTTCCGTTAAACCATCAAACATAAATTGAATGCACCTTAAAATGATGTAAAGTAACTGTCAGTTACAACGTGTAAAACCGTCTATTATAATGATTATTAGTGTGACTATAAAGTATTTTTTAATCGCATATACCCACTTAATAGAAAGATTTGCCTCAGGCAGATACTTATAAAGCTGCTGCTCCACCCCTTTGCTCTGTTTTTTATTAAGAAAAAGAAGCGTTTTGCAAGAACCGCCCAATGAAATGGTTGCCATTAATAATAAAGCATTCTATTATAGGCACCTCACTCACAGATGAATTTATATGTTTATTACAGGATTTATTACAGGTACCCTTTACCTGCTTGCCAGTGCCTGGTTAGGCTTCAATCTATTAAATGCCAAAATTATTCAGGATGAACCCAATAAAAGCATTCTAGCAATCGGCTTTCTGACTTTGTTTCTCCACGTTATAGTGTTGTTTTCAGATACCATTACCTCTCATGGTTTAAATCCTTCGTTTGTGAATAGTTTCTCACTGGCATCCAGTCTGGTGGTATTTCTTTATTTACTTGCCGAGTTGCGTAAACCAGTTGAAACACTGGGTGTGCTGATTTTTCCTGTGGCCGGGCTGGCGGTGTTTTTACAACTGTTCTGGCCAGGAGAATCCAACCTCAGCACTCAGAGTTTTGAACTGCAGGTGCACATCCTCTTATCACTGCTGGCTTATGGACTACTGGCCATTGCGGCAGTTCAGTCGATAATATTACTTATTCAGAACCGCTATTTGAAAAACAAGCATCCCGGCGGCTTTATACGCTCCCTGCCTGCTCTGCAAAGCATGGAGGCACTCCTTTTCCAGATGATAAAAGTAGGCTTTACTCTGCTCACTCTGGCACTATTAAGCGGTTTTATATTTCTGGAAAACATCTTTGCTCAGCACCTGGTGCATAAGACCGTGCTTTCTATGGTTGCCTGGCTGTTGTTTGCCATCCTTCTCTGGGGACGCTGGCATTTTGGCTGGCGTGGTAAAAAAGCCATTAATTTTACTCTGGGCGGCTTTATTTTTCTGATGCTGGCCTATTTTGGCAGCAAAATAGTTCTCGAAGTTATTCTGCATAAAGTCTAGGTCTACTGATCTTTGAACGACATTCCTGTTAATATTCTTTATTCCGTTTTAGGCGTGCTTATTCTTTTGTCCGGTTTTTTTTCCGGTTCAGAAACGGCACTGGTCAGCCTGAATCGATATCGTCTGAAACATCTGGTTAATTCAGGACACAAAGGTGCACAGCTGGCCACCTCACTACTGGCACGTCCTGATCGATTATTTGGCCTGATTCTTATTTTTAATAACTTTGTTAATATTCTGGCATCTGCCATTGCAACCGTAATTGGTTTTAAACTCTTTGGTGAAGCAGGCATTGCGATTGCAACAGGCGTATTAACTTTTATTATTTTAATTTTTGCCGAAGTCACACCCAAAACTTATGCTGCTCAGCATCCTGAGCAACTTGCTTTTCCAGCTGCCTATATACTTAATATCCTGATGTTAGTTTTCTATCCTCTGGTTTATTTCATTAATAGTATTACCAATGGATTACTCAGCCTGTTTGGTATTCATAAACCTGAGAACAATGATTCTATCAGTCCGGAAGAATTACGCACAATAGTGAATGAAACGGGCCCTCTGATCCCGGCAAAACATCAAAAAATGCTGCTCAATATTCTGGATCTGGAAGCCGTTAAAATAGAAGATATCATGGTCGCTCGAAATGAGATCATAGGTTTGGACATGAATGATAACTGGGAAGAGATTCTTGAGCAGCTTCGCCAAAGTCTGTTTACCCGGCTGCCGGTCTATGAAAATGATATTGATCATATTTTTGGCATTATACATTTAAAAAAAGCCCTCTCTATTGTCTCTAATCCAGAGGCAGGAAAAGATGACTTAAAAAGAATTATAAGCCCGTGTTATTTCATTCCGGAAGCAACACCGCTCAATCAGCAGTTACTTAATTTTCAACAGAATAAACAGCGAACAGCACTGGTTGTCGATGAATATGGTGACATTCAGGGAATGGTCACACTGGAAGACATTCTGGAAGAAATTGTCGGCGAGTTTACGACTGACCCTGCTGATACCCTGATGAAAGAAGTGCACCCGCAGGAAGATGGCACAATTTTGGTCGACGGCAGTGCTAATATTCGAGAACTCAATCGCATGATGCGCTGGCATTTACCCACCGGCAATGCAAAAACAATTAATGGCCTGCTGCTTGACTATTTAGAATCCATTCCTGAGCCCGGAACCAGCGTATTAATTGGTAACTATCCTATTGAAATAAAACAAATAACTGCTAATACCATTAAAACAGTCAAAATTCAGCCGCAAATTAATCGCCAGGATAATGATGAAGAATCTGACGCAGAATAATATCTGTCCCATTAAAAAAGATTTCCCACACAGACTGTGAACCAGAGCATGAAAAATGCTTTTTTTTCTACTATAGTTAAAACAGTTTCCAGCCTCCATTAGCTTGCTTAGGCTTAGGATATATTTTAAGCTATGAACTTCAATTTAAGTTAAATTACAGTAAGGATCGATAACTGTGTCTCAGGTGAGTCTTTTATTTAAAGAACGGATTTTAAGCATCCATCATTTAGATCAGAACCATGATTTTGTTATTGGTCATGCACCCGATTGTAATATTCATATTGACAGTCTGGCAGTCAGTCCGCACCATGCCAAAATTGTATATGATGATCACACTTACTCTATTGAGGGGTTCAATATTGAAACTAATATTCTGGTCAACAATAAAAAAATAACATCCAGTTTTCGTTTATCTGATGGCGATCAAATTAGTTTAGGTAAACACACGATGATTTTTACCTTTGATGAACGTAATGAAAGTCATGAATTCAGAGAGCCGGAACCAGCCCCGGTTTCTAAAAAAAATACCGGCAGCGGGTGGATACAATACTTAAACGGTCGCGACATGGGTAAAACCATTCAAATCAAGACCAATATGACCAATATTAGTGACGAGCAGGCAGATAATATTGCTTTGATATCCAGTCGTTCCGACGGCTTTTATATTTCCTACCTCAAAGGCACACAACCACCCAAAATTAACAATGTCAGTATTGGTGAGAAAAGTACAGCACTAGCCACTAATAATAGAATTTCCCTGGGATCTCAGGAGATTTTATTCTATATCGATTAAACCCCCTGCTGTTTTCTATTACAGAAGCACTAAACAAAATAACAATGAAGCCAGAATACTATAACTATGAGCAGACTAAAAACACTTTTTTTTCTCCTGTTGTTCCTTTCTCCAGCCGTTTTTGCAGCGCCTTATGAAGTCGGGGATAAGCTGCAGACATTTTCTCTTAGTGATCAGCATGAGAAACTCAGCCATATCAATAATGAAACCCGGATTATCCTGTTCAGCCGGGATAAGGCCGGAGGTCAATTAATCACAGAAGCGCTGTCCGGTATAGGCAAAGAATATCTTATCAAACAGCATATCGTTTATATAACAGATATCAGCGGAATGCCTGG
>DAOVUK010000150.1 GCA_030632625.1 Gammaproteobacteria bacterium | reverse complement strand
CGCCTTGTTCTGAGGTAAAATCTAAACACGCTGAATAGTTACTACCGAGCTTGAATATATTGGCTATAATAACATAAGTACGTAGAATGAAACTGACTGAAACAGGATAATTGCTGACAATCGGCAGATGGAATTTTATATAACTTCGAAGTACAATATTAAGCAGAATATTATCATCTACGAGACAAAACGTGTCCAAACAATCTTTCCCCTGGTGGGACTATCTTGCCCCGAAGTTCTGGCCATCCTGGTTGGGTTTGGCATCTATGCGCATTCTTGCGCTGTTACCCTATCGACTACAGCTCTTTATCGGCAAGATAATAGGACATTTATTTTATCGCATTGCCAAATATCGACGTGAAATTGTACAAACGAATATTCGTCTGTGCTTTGCCGATTTATCACCAGAAAAACAGGAAAAACTGGTTCTGGATCACTTTCATTCGCTGGGGATCAGCATTGCAGAAACAGCAATGAGCTGGTGGGCTAATGAAAACAAGCTGAGAAAACTGGTCACAATCAAGGGCATTGAATATATTGAGCAAGCTCTGCGTGAAGGTACTGGTGCCATTTTTCTGGGCGCTCATTACACCACAATGGAAATTAGCGGTCGTTTATTTTCCCTGGATCACGACTTAGCCGCCAGCTATCAACAGTTACGTAACCCTCTGTTTAATCAGGTCGCTCTCAATGCCAGAGAACGAACATTCCACCAGATATTTGCTCGTAATGAAATCCGTGCCAGCTTTCGTTACATTAAACAAAATCATCTGATGTGGATTGCTGCCGATCAGGATGCCGGTATTGAAAACAGCGTATTTGTACCTTTTTTAGGTCATCTGGCAGCCACACAAACGGTAGCATCGCGTATGGCAAAAATAACGAAAGCCCCTATTATTCCATATATTTCAAGACGTCTGGATAATGCTCAGGGTTATGTTCTTGAAATTTTCCCGCCGATAGAAAACTTTCCGGGCGACTCATTGGAAGAGGATGCCATTCGCACCAATCAATTAATTGAAGAACAAATTCGCAAAGCACCTGAGCAGTATTTATGGGTGCATCGCCGCTTTAAAACTCGTCCCGAAGGGATGCCAAAGCTTTATAGCCGCAAACCAAGAAGAGCAAAAATGAAATAAAATGAAATTCCATTTAATTTTCCACGGCCCTTAATTTCATTTAAAATTTCATGGTGATATACTGTTACCCTTAATAAAAACAGGGAAAGTTTATTTATGATCAAAATCAATTCTCATGAAGCCAAACTCAAGTTTTCACAATTAATGACTCAGATTGCCAATGGCAAAGAAGTCATTATTACCCGTTCCGGACAGGATTTTGCTAAAATAATACCGCTTAAACAAGTGTCTCACAAACGGCTCGCTGGACAGGATATTGATACTGCCTGGATAGCAGATGATTTCAATAGCGCCCTGCCTGAAGAGCTGCAAAAATATTTTGTATAATATGCCCGGAATAATTTATTCGGGACAAAAGTAGCAAAACAAAAAATGGAGAACTATTCATGGATGAAAAATATTTAATTGATACACAATGCTGGCTGTACTGGCACATCAATCCTGAGAAACTCAGCAAGGAACAATATGAGATTCTTGAGGATGGTGATAATGATATTTATTTTTCCACCGTCAGTGCCTGGGAGATTATGATCAAATATCGCCTTAAAAAACTCAAACTTCCGGCTCTGCCTTTTCGCTATATTCCCGATCGTATTAAAAAAGATCAACTGAAAGTTTTGCCTTTTTCACTGGAGAACTCTCTGCGTATTGAAAATTTACCAGACCATCATGCCGATCCCTTTGATCGATTTCTAATCACTCAGGCACAAACCGGTGATATGATTATTCTGACTGATGATCCGATTTTTGCACTCTATGATGTGAAATTATTAACATAATTTCTTAGGAAAGAGTCAATTATAAAGAGCTTTGCAGCATTCCCGGTTCACCATGCCAGTAACCATTGCAGTTTTCAGCAATTGTGTATGCATCATGCTCTTCTATTTTATTAATTTTTTGATAATAGGCATTGATAATTTCTTTTGTTTGTCTGGAGCGAGGGCTGATGCGAACAATATCAACGCCCATTGTCTGCATTTCCGGCAGCTCATTGTACAGGTCATAACGTAAGCCTGACAGAGTCTGAATACCATTGAGAGTAAACAAGCTTTGATCTTCCTGACTTTTGACCTGCAGACCGTCAGGATAATCAATACATTTCAGCTCGCATTGATCTTTAGGCAGGTTATGTGCTCTGGCCGTAAAGCAGCGAGCGGATAATGCCAGGGGCATATGTCCATAACTAAAAATTTCAGTTTCAATTTTGTCTTTGATACCCATATCATCCAGATCGCGCAGAATATCAGCCAATGTCTGCCGGGATAATTCTACCGGCATTACCCAACGCTGCAAACCCTGCTTATGCAAAATTGACAGAGTCTGGGCATTATAAACATTGATAGTGGGTCCTATTGAAAAGGGAATTTTTTTCTCTGATAATAACTGCACTGCAGCCATATCATTAGCTTCGACTAAAAAATCGCCATTATCACAATAACGTCTGAGGGTTTTTAATTCAGATTCGGCTTCAATCAGGGATAAAGTTGACAGGACAACTTCTTTTGAACCACTGAGGGACTCTTTCAGCGATCGGGCCAACTCCATCCACTGTTCAAAACCGAGTGAACGGCGTTTGGAACACACGGTTTCGCCAAGATAAAGTATATCGACAGGCTCATCAAGCATACTCTGATAAAACGCTTCAATATCATCCAGTGACCAGAAATACAATAATGGGCCAAGTGATAATTTCATATTTACTCCAATAAAAAACAGCGCTCATCTTCTTTTTGCATTTGTCTACACAGATTACGAAAAGAACTGTATACCCATAATACTTAAAAATGCAGGCTTCGTTATTTTAACTTAAAGCCTCAATCATGTAGTACTTATACACTCAATCGGCTCTAAGTCAAAATGCCTCGCTGCATTTCCAAGTATCACGGGTATATAAGGGACGCAGATCACTGCCAGGGACGGCTATAGGCACCCAATGTGGTTTGGGAACCTTCAGATACTTTATTCAGTGCCGCAGACCATTGCGGCTGAGGGGTATAATTTTTCGGATCTGCGGTGTAGGAATCAATTGCCTGACGCCATACCCGGGTAACTTGCTGTGTATACGCAGGACTGCGCTGACGGCCTTCAATTTTAATGGCTTTAATACCAATCTGGTCCAGTTCCGGTAATATTTCAATGGTATTGAGACTGGTTGGTTCTTCCAGAACATGGAAAGTATTTTTACCGATAGTGAAGCGTCCTTTACACAGCGTTGGATAACCGGCATTTTCATTATCATCATAGCGATCAATGAGCACACCATTCAAGCGTGATTCCAGCCCCTGTGGTGTCTTTTCCCAACGAACTGATTTTGCAGGAGAACATGCGCCGCAGGTATTGGGTGACTCGCCAGTCACATAAGAAGATAAATGACAACGTCCCTCTGCCATAATACATAAACTGCCAAAACCAAAGACTTCCAGTTCTACCGGAGATTGCGCTGCCAGATGGGCAACCTGCGAAACTGAAAGCACACGGGGTAAAACAGCCCGTTTTATGCCAAAATTCTGTTGATAGTAGCGCAGGGATTCATAACTGGTGGCCGAACCCTGCACTGACAAGTGACGGGACATCTGAGGGTGCTTATTGGCCGCATAATCCAGAATACCAATATCAGCGATGATCAACGCATCCACTCCAAGCCCGGCCGCAGTATCTACGGCTCTTTGCCAGCGCGACCAGCCATCCGGCTGAGGATAGGTATTAATCGCAACAAAGACTTTTGTACCTCGCTGGTGGGCATAGTCAATAGCTTTGGGGAGATTTTTTTCATTAAAATTGAGGCCGGCAAAATGACGCGCATTGGTATCATCTTTAAAACCAATATAAACTGCATCAGCGCCATTATTCACGGCTTCTTTTAGTGCCGGAAAGTTGCCGGCAGGACAAACAAGTTCAATCATAATTATAGAGGTAATCGTTATAAATTAATTTTGTATACGAATAGTGCTATTTAAACCTGAAATAATCAGCCACAGCTCGACAAGTTTTCGATGTTATCACTCAGGAGTTTAAATAGAATTGATGATGATCAATGAATAACTTATCAATTTATTGCAATATGATACGGTTTATTCATTCTAACTGACGGCCATTATGAAAAATTCATTTCCTAAACCACCCGCTCCTGCAGTTGTTGCCACTAAAATTGTCAATCAATTAGCAACAACACTGACCACAAAGTTACCTGGTGTCATTAAACGCCTGCCTCAGCCACCCTTTATTGTGCAGAAGAAAATTGGTGAAAAAGTTTTACAGCTTCTGATGGCAGAGCAAATAGAAATGGGCGATTTTGATTTCCTGCAGGATCAATGGCTGAAAATCAGTGTCAATGATATGGGTCTGAACTTTTTTCTAAGCTTTCAGGAGGACCGGCTGATCCTCTCCAATCAGATCTCACAGGCTGATGTCAGCTTTAGTGGCGATGCCAAAGAATTTATTCTGCTTGCCAGTCGCAGTGAAGATCCTGACACCCTGTTTTTCCAGCGTCGTCTGATGATTGAGGGGGATACTGAACTAGGCTTGTATATCAAAAACTCCATTGACGGTATCGACTTTGATAACTGGCCAGACTGGCTCAACCAGACCATTAAAAAAATTGCCCTTTTAGTTTCACAGAATGATGATGTTAATATGCAAGCAAGTGATAACAGCAATCCGCCTCAAGCTGATAACTTTCATTAGCGGTATAGAATTTCCAACGCCCCTCTTTTTACAGGTATTCATTCAGGCAGTTTTAGAACGCCGGGCTTATCACTCTTAAAACAGTGATAATGCAAAAATACTAATCTTGCCCTTTCAACTATGTAACTTATGTGACGAATATGCGAGTATCGCGTTTTTTTATTGATGCCCCCCTTTTTCAGGGACAACATCTCACTCTACCGCCGCCCCTGATTAATCACGTAGTCAATGTACTGCGTCTGAAAACTGGTGATAAAATTATTCTCTTTAATGGCCAGCTCATAAATGAGTCTTCAGCTCAGCAGCAAACAGGGGAATTTACAGCAAGTCTCACTGAAGTCACAAAACGTCATAGCAGCGTTCATATCGAAAGCTTTATGGCAAAGAATACTGAACCTCAGCTGAAGATACACCTGTTTCAGGGGATCTCACGCAGTGAGAAAATGGATTTTACCATTCAAAAAGCCGTTGAACTCGGTATAAGCAGTATTACCCCCGTCTTTACCCAGCGTTCCAATTCAGGAAAGCTGAATGCTAAGCGTCTGGATAAAAAAATGACACACTGGCAAGGAGTGGCGATCAGTGCCTGTGAACAATCAGGACGTACCGACGTGGTTAAAATACACACTCCCATGCAAGTAAATAAAATTGAACAATTTAATGCTGAGATTAACCTGTTACTATCACCTGATGCACATTTAAATATTTCTCAGCTCACTGACCTGTCACCAGGCAGTATTAATATTTTTATTGGCCCTGAAGGCGGGTTAAACAATGAAGAAATTGAATGGGCTTGCAGTCATGGCTATCAAAAGCTAAGACTAGGAGCAAGAATTTTGCGTACAGAAACTGCAGGACTTGCTGTATTGAGTATTTTGCAATTTTTATGGGGAGATCTAAGATAGCTATCCCTGCATCACTTCACTGACTTTATTTTCCAGAAATGATATTTTCGGAATAATATAATTCTCTCCATCCAGTTTAATATGAGTCGCCTGTTCACTTTTCTTATTTGCAATTGCAAGTCGGGATTCATCAATTATATTTAAACTGGGAATAGACTGGCAGCCTAAGGCAATAAAGGGACAACATCCCTTATTATTAGGGGTATTTAAGATAAGCACGCGACGATATTTTCGTGGTTTAGACGCTTCAATATTCATCACTTTTTCAAAAACAATAACGGGCACATCCTGCTCACGCCATTTCATCATACCACCGAACCATTCTGGAGCACCCAGCATGGGCTCGATATTGCTCAGTTCAATTACTTCCGCTACACAGGCGTTTGGTATCAGCATTTTATAACTAAAAAAGTTTAGTGTCAGACAACGAACCCGGTCATCCTGATCGGTGACGCTTCTTGACGTTTTTGCTTCAATACCATGAATAATATTGCTCTTCTGGTTCATTATTGATCCATTTTTTAATTTCTAAAGTACTAAATAATATAGGATTCTTTGCCCATATAATATACAGCAATCTTCAATGCCAATGCTTCGGGCGAACCTGAATAACTCACTAAATCTGCCTTACGTACTGAATCCGGCATACTGCTGATGACACAGCTTTCAGAATTCTGAGCCCAGATATTGCCCTTATACTTTTCTGCAAACTGCTGGCTGGCTAAGACACCATCCGCTCCCATACCACTGAATATTATAACACCTGAGCGCTGTTTGAAACTGCTGGTCACATCATCGATAACACTATCAATTGAAGGTTTATAGTGACCTTTCCAATCATCATCAATCAGTTTTATCTGACCTTTTTCATCCAGGCTCATACAATTATCAACCGGTACAACAACAACCTCACCATGTTTTAGAGTATCACCGGAAATTCCTTCCTTTACATGAAAACTGCTTATTTTATCCAGCTGATCAGCTAATAATGAAATAAATCCATCACCCAGGTGTTGAGCGAGCACAAATGCAACGGGTAGTTCCTTTGGAACTCTTGACAAAAATCGTTTAACCGCTTCCGGTCCGCCAATGGATGCACCCAAAACCCAAACATTGAGATAATCGACAGAAACATCATTGTTCTGCTTTGCCAGGTGCCGGTTTTCAGTTAACGACTGCTCATCTGAAGGCGGATTTTTATCCGCTGATAGTTTTTTATTTGCTGAGGGCTCTTTATCCGCTGAGGGCTCTTTATCCGCTGAAGACTCTTTATCCGCTGAAGACTCTTCATTAGCTGAAGGCTCTTCATTGGCTGAGGGCTCTTCATTAGCTGAAGGCTCTTCATTGGCTGAAGGCTCTTCATTAGCTGAGGGCTCTTCATTAGCTGAGGGCTCTTCATTAGCTGAGGGCTCTTCATTGGCTGAGGGCTCTTCATTAGCTGAAGGCTCTTTACCCGCTGAAGGCTCTTCATTAGCTGAGGGCTCTTCATTAGCTGAAGGCTCTTCATTAGCTGAGGGCTCTTCATTAGCTGAGGGCTCTTCATTGGCTGAGGGCTCTTCATTGGCTGAGG
>DAOVUK010000517.1 GCA_030632625.1 Gammaproteobacteria bacterium | reverse complement strand
ACAGGTTCTGTCAGTATCCACATAGAGGCTGTCCCGGAATTTTGTCAGAAAAATACGCATTTATGCACGCTTATTCCAGAGACAGCTCTGGTCAGAGTAAAACATTCCCACGGTCACTATTTACTGGAACCTATTGATAAAGAACGTACTCGAGTAACCTGGACACATCACACTCATCCGGAAGGCAATCTGCCTGCATGGCTGATCAACACGCTGGTTAAAGAAATGCCTTATCGCACACTGCAGGGCTTAAGAAAAAAAGTATTGAACAGCAAATATCAACAAGCCAGAATGGTCATTAATTCACAGGGAAAAATTACTAATCTGCTCACAGTTAAGTAATTGTCAGGCTAATAACCCCTGTTGCCTTTTACCACTCGCGCGGACTTCAAATAAAGCCTGCTCCGGCTGCATCAGTGCCAGTGAGATAGCTGCAGAATGTCGCAGCCTTTGTGTGCCATGTTTTAATAACCACTGACATTGAGTCGTATCGGCAGGTTTGCCATAGCAATAACGCACATCCGGCTGAAAACCCGACTTGTTTTTCTGCCACCATTGTTCAACTAAAGCCGCATCAGGGCAGGCTAAATCCTCATCAGGATCCATGGCAACATTTTCGTCTTGCGGATTTTCAGAAGGCCCGCCCGATGCTCCATCCGGCAGTTCACCTTCCATATCCTGATAGGCTAAATCAACACCACAAAGAAAAGCAAATGCCTCTCCCGCAACCCGGGCAAGCTCAGGGTTGGCCATTTGCTGAATCAGCCAGGGAATATAAGTGGGATCGCCTGAAAGACCGGCACCAATGATCGCCTGACGCAAAGTTTCCTTATTGTCAGCCAGTATTTTCAGAGTCTGCTTTATTCTTTGAGTATCAAGAACAGGTAAAACCACCTGCATAGCCTGATGACAGAATTTTGAGCTGGATTCAATTTCCACTCGCAGCAAATCCACTGCTGAGCCTCGATCACCGGTCAATACTGCTGACCATGCCGCCCAGAAGCGTATATCATCATTTTCATGACTGAGCTGCTCCAGCAAAGCTGTTTGCAGGTCAACCCGACCCAGTTCACCCACCGATTTAAGTGCTCTGACTCTTAGCTGGAAATTATCATCTCCGATAGCCTGTTGAAGAAACTTTCCGGGATCAACTCTGTGAATGGCGCATGCCGACAGGCCAATCTGACGCCATAAAGGCTTTTCAGATATCAGCAGGTCATTGACCTTGCCCTGTAAATGTTGGGCTTCAACCCAGCCAAAGGCCGAGACCAGAGCATTGATGGTCTCCGGAACTTCTTCTACGACTTCATAGACCAGATTAATTCGTTCATTCGATTGTTCTTCTAAAGCTAAAACGGCTGCGGCAAATACTTCACCGGACTCTTTAATCTGCAGATTTTCACTGCAGATCTGCCAGCCATAATCACCGGCAATTCTTAAACCATCCAGATGCGCTTCAACCCGTTCATCCAGTTTTGCCAAATCATCGAGATCATAATGAGGTGCATCAACGGCATTATTTCTTAATAACCAAAGAAAAGCCGCTTCTTCAGCATGCTGATCAATAATATGTGGAATCACTGCTTTAGTCTGATTTAACATGCTTATTACCGTATAAAAAATATTCGTTATTGACTCAGTTTGATAATAAATCTATATTTAATAATACACAAAGACACAGGCCTACTATGACAGGTTCACTATGACTTACCTTACGATGAATATTGCAATACTTATCCTGGGTGGATTCTCACTACTGTTTATCACCTTATCAGGAATAAAATATTTCCATGTTGATCACAAAGTCACTCCAGCCATAAAAACATGGATGACTATTGCCATTATTAATGCTCTGGTTATTATCTTCTTATTGCTTCTATAAGTAATTCAGTACACAGCACAATCACTTTTCTTATCCTAATCAATGGGGTCATTGAGATCAACCATTAAAATCAACCACTCTGATCCTATTAATTCCTTACCTAATGATTCCTATTGATTCCTCAAAATTCAAAAGATGCCTGTCCTTTACCTAACTCAAAAAAGAGAAAAGCAACCTATGAAATATATTCACCTAAAAAACGATTATAATTCTCAGCATTCAAAGCAGCTTGCTGAGGGGCATGTAAAGCATTCCATTTACACTGGTTTACATCGTAAGTAATATCTTTGGTGCCACCTACCTT